>JAFWVZ010000066.1 GCA_017523605.1 Bacillota bacterium
CTCCCTAAGGGCTTTGCTCATGGAAGTTATGTCCATAAACGGATCGTAGTCGGCGGTGTAGTAAAGGTCCGGAGTCTTTAAAGCTCTCCAGGCGTTTCCTCCTATCCATTTAAGGCTCAGTCCCAGCTCTTCCGTTTTAGCGTACAGCGCCTCCTGGACGGACGTGCTTGTGGGCATGTATACGGTGGTCGCTTCGGCGGTCTCCAGAGCCTTGGTTATGTAATACGGGTCTGCGCCTTCGTTTACGGCTATTACCGGAATGGAATTGATCTTATAGGTCTGCTCGCAGTAGCGGGCGAATTCCTGCGCCCTTATCTTGGACAGCTCGTCGGAACTGCTGTAAACCGCTGCAAGCGCGCGTTCGCCGAGCTCGTTTACCGCAAATTCCGCGGCCGCTCTGGCCTGGAACGCATCTACGGCTGCCGCGCACACGAAGCTGGTGGTATTACTGATAAGGGGATTGGTGCTGGTTGCGTTTATGCAGGGTATCCCCGCTTCTTCGAAGGTGTCTGCCGCTGCTACAGTAAGCATGTTGCCGTAGCTTCCTATCACCATCATCACGGTGTCGTCGCGGGCTATCTCGGCTGCGGTAAGCTTGGCTGTTTCGGTATCCGACTTATTGTCGAACCATACAAGCTCTATCTTTGCGCCCTTTACGGTCGGAAAGAGGGAGTTGGCAAGCTTTATGCCCTCCACCTCGTCGTCCGCCGCATTGGCATCGCTTCCTGTAAGAGGCTCGAATACCGCGATGTGGATCACCTTTTCCGGCTTTTCGTCCTTGTTTAAGAAGGCGTTATAGAAGTTGTCCCAGGACGCGCACGATGCAAGCGACGCCAGAAGAAGCGCGCAGACAAGCAGCAGTGCGGATGTCCTGATAAGTTTTTTCTTATTCATATTCGGCTATTCTACCATTAAAGAGCTTTTGCCGCAAGACCGCAGTTCGGTCAGCGTTTTTCCGCAAGCTCTTTTATCTTGCTTATGTACGAAGGATCCGATCCGCAGCAGGCGCCTGCGTAGCTTACGATGTCCAGCGCTGGCTCAATGGCTTTCGCGAACTCCTCCGCGGGAAGGTCCGCGGTGTTGGGCTTAAGTATCAGCGGAAGATCCGTCTTTTGAGCAAATTCCTGCATTACGGGAACTGCCTGCACAGGTCCGAAGGAGCAGTTGAGGCCTACGGCCGCGGGGCTGAAGGGTTTAAGCGCTTCCAGCATTTCGTCTATGGACGACCCGAAAAAGGTGCGGCTTCCGGCGGAGAAGCTCATGGTGCAGAAGATGGGAAGCCCCGTCTCCGCTGCTTCCTCTGCGGCTATCTGCAGCATCTTTGCGTCCATGAAAGTTTCCAGAACTATCAGGTCCGCTCCGCAGGCGGCTCCTATGCGGCACATCTCGCGGTAGAATCCGCGGCATTCGTCTTCCGGGGTGGTCCCGAAAGGCTCCAGCGCGTTCATGAGCGGCCCGAAGTCCAGTGCGGTCCTTGCTCCGTGCTTGGAAGCAGCTTCGCGGGCAATTGCCATACCGGTCTCTATTATCTCCTGCAGATCGCAGCCTTCCTGCTTAACGGCGGGAGGGTTGGCGCAGAAAGTATTCGTGTATATTATTTCGGACCCTGCGGCAAGATACATCTCTGCCAGCCGCTCTACAAGGTGCGGGGCAACGGTGTTGTATCTCCATACAGGTATCTTGGTTGTTCCTTCGGCTTCCGCCATGTTCCACAGCAGTGTGCCGGAGGCTCCGTCTAAAAGAGTGATCTTGTCCATGTTAGGTCCCCCTGAAACGATTAAATTATTATATCATACTATCTACAATTATGTATATGAAGAATCCCTGAAGACACAGCAAAGGAAAGGCACAGATTTTTCCCGTCGACTCGGTTTGTTGTCCTTTACAAATTGCGCCCTTTGTAGTAAATTTTACATAAGTGCAAGTACGACTTGCCTGTTTTGTGTTGTATAACAGGAGCGTTTTTTATGGGACTGACAAAGCGTCTTAGCGGCGTACATGTAGATCACAGAAAGAACACTGCCGGAATGCCCATCATACCGATGCCCGTTCCGGAAAAGGTTTACATTCCCATGAGCATGCATATCGGCGCCCCCTGCAAGCCTTTGGTAAAGGCCGGGGACACCGTAAAAGTAGGGCAGCTCATAGGGGATACCGACGCGCGTATCGGCGCGCCTATCCACAGCAGTGTGTCGGGTACTGTGGAAGCTGTGATCCAGGGTATGACCCAACTCGGAAAGACCGACACGAGCATAGTAATAAAGACGGACGGAAAGCAGGAGCTTGCCGATACCGTCGTGCCTCCGGAGATCAACAGCTTCGAAGACTTCATCAAGGCCGCCAGAGATTCCGGCGTCGTAGGTCTGGGCGGAGCAAGCTTCCCCATGGGAGCCAAGCTCAACATCAAGCCCGGCACGGTGGACTATCTGGTGATCAACGGCGCGGAGTGCGAGCCGTACATAACGGTGGACCACGCTGTAATGCTTACCTACACACGCGACATAGTGGACGGGATAAAGGCCATAATGAAGTGGCTGCAGATCCCCAATACTATTATAGGTATAGAAGGCAACAAGCCGGATGCCATAAAGGCGTTCAACGACGTGCTTGCCGGCGACGCATCCATAAAGGTGCACGAGCTCAGGCAGATATACCCGCAGGGCGCGGAGCGCGTAATAATCTACGAGTGCACGGGCCGCAAGGTATCGTACGGAATGCTGCCCCTCAACGCAGGCTGCATAGTGGCTAACGTGTCTTCCGTGCTTAAACTGCAGCACTACCTTAAGACCGGACTTCCGCTCGTTTCCAAGTACATAACGGTGGACGGCAACATAGTCGTTCATCCGCAGAACGTGGAAGTTCCCGTAGGCACCATGATATGCGATGTCATAGAGTTCTGCGGCGGACTTAAGGAAGAGCCCAAGAAGATAGTCCTGGGCGGACCCATGATGGGCAGAGCCATCCCGCGCGACGACCTGGCCGTAATGAAGGCCAACAGCGCCATCCTCTGCTTCAACGGAGCATTCGCCGGACAGAGAAAAGAAACTGCGTGCATAAGCTGCGGACGCTGCGTAGCGGCGTGCCCCATGGGACTCATGCCCGCAAAGATATCCAGAGCCTTCAGGGACAAGGATGTTGAGATGCTTAAGGAATACGAGGTACTGTACTGCATGGACTGCGGTTCCTGCGCGTACGTGTGCCCGGCCAGAAAGCCGCTCAACTTCGAGTTCAGGCAGGCTAAAGCAATGGTAATGGAGGCATCGAAGAAATAATGGCAGAAAGACATACCGATCTTATTGTCGCATCGGCGCCTCATGTGTGTGCGCCTGCGAACACGGCAAGCATAATGAGGGACGTGCTCATTGCACTCGTTCCTGCGCTTGCTGTTTCAGTCTACGTTTTCGGCATCAGATCTCTGGTTATGGCCGTCTGCTGCATCGTCTTCTGCGTGTTCTTCGAATGGCTCGTCAGAAAGATAATGAAGCGCGACAACACCATAGGGGACCTCAGCGCTGCCGTTACCGGACTTATCCTTGCATTCAACATTCCGGTAAGACTTCCGATCTGGATGGCTGCCGTTGGATGCTTCATAGCAATAGTAGTTGTAAAGCAGCTCTTCGGAGGTCTGGGCCAGAACTTCGCCAACCCCGCCATCGTAGGCAGGATAGCGCTGTTCATCGGCTTTGCAGGCCCCATGGCTTCCTGGACGATCAACTCCAGGATGAGCCAGGCCATACTGGACGTTGCCGAGATCGACGCTACCACCGGAGCCACCCCGCTCGGAATGCTTGCTGCCGGCCAGACCCTCCCCTCCAACCTGGAGATGTTCCTTGGCCTTATAAGCGGCTCCATGGGCGAGATAAGCGCTGCGGCCCTTTTACTCGGCGGCATCTATCTTATAGTCAGAAAAGTAATATCGCCGGCCATCCCGGTATCGTTCCTTGCAACAGTCGCAGTGCTGTCGCTGGTATTCGGACTGGATCCGATCTTCCAGCTCTGCGCAGGCGGCGTAATGCTGGGTGCAATATTCATGGCTACGGACTATGTAACTTCTCCGATAACCACTTCCGGAAGGATAATCTTCGGAATCGGCTGCGGACTGTTTACGATGCTCATCAGAGTGTACGCTTCCTATCCGGAAGGCGTGTCCTTCGCGATACTGCTCATGAACATACTTACTCCGCACATAGACAGGCTTACGCGCCATAAGGCGTTCAAGCCCGCCCCGGAAGGAGGTGCCGCAAAATGAAGAAGACAAAGCTTCAGATCTTAACTAACGGCATTATCCGCGAGAACCCGGTGCTTGTGCTCGTACTGGGCACCTGCCCCACGCTGGCGATCTCCACGCAGGCTATAAACGGTCTGGGAATGGGCGTTTCCGTTCTGGTCGTTCTTACCTGCTCCAACATCATGATCTCCGCGCTCAAGAGGATAATACCGGACACGGTGCGCATACCGTGCTACATAGTGGTAATAGCCTCGTTCGTAACCATGGTGCAGCTGGCCCTCAAGGCCTACCTGCCTTCGCTGGATAAGGCGCTGGGCGTCTACATCCCGCTGATCGTAGTAAACTGCATAATCCTGGGACGCGCCGAAGCCTTCGCAGGAAAGAACAGCGTTATCGACTCCGCTCTGGACGGCATAGGCATGGGCATAGGCTACACGCTTACTGCTACCGTAATGGCCTGCATAAGAGAGCTGCTGGGAAGCGGCACCATATTCGGCCACGCGGTAACAGCCGGCACCATAACCCCGTTCACCATCATGGTAATGGCTCCCGGCGGATTCTTCATCTTCGGATGCCTTATCGCGCTGGTAAACAAGCTTACCAAGGGCAAGGTAAAGGAAAAGCAGCAGAACAAGTGCCTGGGCTGCCCCGGCGCCGCTCTCTGCTCCCACGTTCAGGAAGGGGGTGCTGAAGAATGAGTGCAGCAGCAGTATTCTACATAGTTCTCAGCGCCATAATCACCAACAACTACGTGCTTTCCAAGTTCCTCGGAATATGCCCGTTCCTGGGTGTATCCAAGAAGCTGAACAGCGCCATGGGAATGTCCATTGCGGTAATCTTCGTAATGGTTATTGCCACCGCGGTGACCTGGCCCATCCAGACCTATCTGCTTACGCCTAACGGAATAGGCTACATGCAGACCATAATCTTCATACTTGTAATAGCCGCGCTGGTGCAGATGATAGAGATCTTCCTTAAGAAGTACATCCCCGCACTGCACAAGTCGCTGGGTATCTACCTGCCGCTGATCACCACCAACTGCGCCATCCTGGGCGTATGCGTGCTGAACATAGACAACGGATACGGTTTCCTGCAGTCCATGCTCAACTCGTTCGGATCCGGCGTAGGTTTCCTTCTGGCCATGTTCCTGTTCGCGGGCGTCCGCAGCAAGATCGAGACCAACGATTATCCCGAGGCCTTTAAGGGCGTCGCTTCCACTCTGATAGCGGCATCCATAACGAGCCTTTGCTTCCTGGGCTTCTCCGGCATGCTGGAGAACATCTTCGGAATGTAGGAGGCGGCCATGCAAGCATTTATCTATCCAGTAATAATCGCTATAGCGATAGCATTCATAGCATCCCTGCTCCTGGCTCTGGCGGCAAAGTTCATGTCCGTACCGGTAAACGAGACCCAGGTAAAGATAAGGGAGCAGCTTCCCGGCGCTAACTGCGGCGCCTGCGGATTTGCCGGCTGCGACGACTACGCCGCTGCTCTGGCAGAAGAAGGAAGCACTGTAAAGACTAATCTCTGCGTTCCCGGAGCCGACGCTGCGGCAGCTGCAATAGCTGCCATACTCGGTCAGGACGCTCTGGACGTAGTGGAGCAGGTAGCCAACGTGCGCTGCTCCGGACTCTGCGACGCCACCAAGCCGGAGATGGATTACCAGGGCATCAAGACCTGCGCCGCCGCAAAGACCATGTTCGGCGGACCGGGAGCCTGCAAGTACGGCTGCATAGGCTTCGGCGACTGCCAGAAGGTCTGCCCGTACGGAGCCATAGAGGTCTGCAACGGTGTGGCTAAGGTAAACAGGGAAGTCTGTGTAGGATGCGGACTCTGCGCCGCAACCTGCCCGCAGCACATAATCGACATCATCCCGGACGTAAAGCGCGTGTTCGTTGCCTGCAGCTCCGCCGACAAGGGCGCAGTCACCAACAAGCTCTGCTCCGCCGGATGCATAGGCTGCAAGCTCTGCGAAAAGGCCTGCAAGTTCGACGCCATCCACGTGGAAGACAACCACGCAAAGATCGATCCCGACAAGTGCAAGAACTGCGGACTTTGCGCAAAGGCATGCCCGAAGAAGGTCATCCACGTATATCCCAAGCCCGTCGTAAAGCCGATGGTTAAAGTGGGCTGATCAGTACCGTAAAACGCTGTAAAGGCGCGCTGTAAAAGGCGCGCCTGTTTTATTGTCCGGATCATTGTGTTGGGTGCGGCCTCGCTGCGCCGTCTTTTGTTTTGTTAAATACGGTACAGACATGCGCGTTTGATATTGAGTTTCGTTTGTAAAACGATAGAATTGAACCACGGCACTACCATAAACGGTAGGCGGTCTGCCCTCCCCGGAGGGTCTGTTCCCTCCATTCTTCTCAAAAGGGGAGAAAGGAGGTGGTTATGAGTGTGGATACGTTTGTAGGGATCCTGTCGCTGGTGCTTGCATGCATCAGCATAGGGATCCTGATTGGGCGAAATATGCGCGATAATAACAAAAAACAGAAATAACCGCCTTGCCACTAAAGCGGTTATTTCTTAATAACTGTTTTAAAGGGCAGACCGTCTGTCGGTAGTGCCTCTCGTGTCTTGAATATATCATTGTTTGTCCGGTCAGTCAATATCAAATGGCATGCCGGGCATGAGGGTCTGAGAACAAGCGATAAACAAGCAGTCATGCTAAAGCGGATACAGGGTCACATTTGCGGCCCTGTTATTTATTACAGTCACGTAAACGTCATTTTTATGGTATAGTATTGATATTACAAAAGGGAGCCAAAGGCATCGCGGTGTAGTGACGCCGGTGGTTACAAGGACTTAAAAGTCAGGGATCGAAATGTTATCGGGAACACCGGAGGACGCGGATGGCTAAGAAGAACGCTAAAAAGAAGAAGGGCGCAGGGCTGGTAAGCATAATCTTTTTCGTGCTTGCGATGGTCTGCTTTGCTTACGGCGCGGCCGTGCTGTCGTTCTTCCGTTCCAGGAACTGGTTCAACTACATATGGTTCATAGCGGGAGCGGTGATGCTTCTGTTCAGCTTCCTTTTCTCCGGAAGCACGGGCCTGCCCAAGGCGATAAAATGGATACTGGGCATACTTATCATAGCCTGCCTTGCAAACTTCGGGATCTTTACCTACAGGGTGCTGGACATGCAGCTGCGTCAGCCTCCGGAAACGGCGGACTGGGTGATAGTCCTTGGCGCTAAAGTAAACGGTACGTCTCCGTCCACGGAGTTCGCGGCCAGGATAGACAAGGCACGGGAATACGCGGCGCCCATAATCAGCAAGGAGATAGTGGACGCCGGCAATAAGCACGAGCTCCGCATAATTGCCACCGGAGGCCAGGGCGAGGACGAAGGAGCCGCGGAAGCGGACGTCTGCGCGGCGGTGCTCCGCGACAAGGGCATACCCATGCTCAGGGTGCTTACGGAGAGCCGCAGCACCACCACCAACGAGAACCTTATAAACGCCATGGAGATAATAAAGGCCAACGGCGGCAGCGAAAAGGACAAGGTACTTATAGTTTCTTCCGGCTTCCATCTGTACCGCGCGTCCAAGCTTGCGAAGGCTCTGGGCTACGAGAACGCGGAGTTTTTAGGCAGCACCGGACTTCCGATACTGGTGCCGCACTACATAGTGCGCGAATACGCTGCAAACATTAAGGAAAACATGATGGGCAGCTTCGGAGGATCCGGCGGGTTCTTCAGCAGGATGTTCAATGGTCTGTTCTGAGACCCGCATTAAAGCTGTATATATTAAATAGTAGTAAGGCAACAACATATTGGGGCTCCGGATCCGGGGCCCCATATATTTTGCGCTCCAATGAAACGCCCGAGCAAGTGTGCGCTGAACGTGTTTCAGTCCGGTAGATCCTAAACCCCGGAACGCCTTAAATTTCACGGCTTTTCGGCCATAAAACATTTTTTGAAAAACCCGAAAATTTTTTAAAAAAGTGCTTGCAATCCTTATTCACAGGTTGTATATTATTAGGGCTTGCTTAAGCCGGAAAACAGGGCGTATTATGCCCTAAACCATTGAAAAATGAACGTTTTCGGCCAGCAAAGACGCAGGAAGTTGCTGCGCTATCAGGTAATTTCTGCAGAGAATTGTCGGTCCTTCGAGACCGGCGAAGGGGTTCTCGCGGTCTTCTTTTGAGGGGAGACTTAAGAAACGCACGAACGCGTGTGCAGAGAGCCGGCCTGGCACAGAAATAGCGAAAATGTGCCGAATTTCAAGGCTTAGCGCCTGCAGGCAGTCCGGACTAACCCACCGGAAGCCGGGTAAAAACGCATAAGCCGCATCACAAGCAAGGAGGAAAAAACAAACAATGAGCAGTCAGAAGATCAGGATCAGGCTCAAGGCTTACGATCACACAGCACTGGACCAGAGCGCGGCCAGAATAGCAGATGCCGCCAAGAAGACAGGCGCCGAAGTTTCCGGCCCCATCCCTCTCCCCACCGAGAAGGAAGTCATCACCATACTGAGGGCAGTCCACAAATACAAGGACAGCCGTGAGCAGTTCGAGCAGAGGACCCACAAAAGACTGATCGACATCCTCAACCCGACGCCGAAGACCATGGACACTCTTATGAAGCTGGACATGCCCGCGGGTGTGGATATCGAGATCAAACTGTAAGTACAAGAGTAACGATAGATTACTAACGTGCTTTGAATGATCGGCTATGATGAGCAAATAA
>JAFWVZ010000067.1 GCA_017523605.1 Bacillota bacterium
AGAGCCATAGAGATACAGGCAGACGTGATCCTGCTCGCCAAGAACGTAGACGCTGTCTACGATTCGGACCCCGCAAAGAACCCCAACGCCAAAAAGTACAGTAAGATAACTCATTCCGAGGTCCTGGAAAAAGACCTTAAGGTAATGGATTCCACTGCGGCATCTCTTTGCAGGGACAACGGAATGAAGATCCACGTCTTCGGCCTTAAGGAGCCCAACGCAATAATCAGGGCCTGCAGAGGCGAAGAGATAGGAACGATAGTTTATTAGGAGGTACATATGGGAACTGCATTTGATATTTATCAGGAAAAGATGACAAAGACCTTAAGCGTTCTTAAGGAAGATCTCAATACCGTAAGGGCCGGACGCGCAAACGCGGCTCTTCTGGATCAGATAACCGTGGACTACTACGGAGTACCCACGCCGCTCAAGAACATGGCGAACATCCAGGTACCGGATCCCAGAAGCCTTACCATAATCCCGTTCGATCCCAAGAGCCTTAAGAACATAGAAAAGGCCATCCAGATGTCCAACCTGGGCATCAACCCCACTAACGACGGTAAGAACGTAAGACTGGTCATTCCGCCCCTTACAGAGGAGCGCAGAAAAGACCTCACCAAGCTTATCAAGAAGATGGGCGAAGAGGCAAAGGTAGCCGTAAGGAACTGCCGCCGCGACGCTAACGAGCAGCTTAAGAAGGCGGAGAAGGCCGGCGAGCTTACCGAGGACGATCTTAAGGACGATCTGGACGAGATCCAGAAAGCCACCGATAAGTGCATGAAGGACATCGACGAGATCGTTTCCGGCAAGGAAAAAGAGCTGATGGAGATCTGATCTTGGATCGTCAGCTGGATCTTAAAAACATACCGCGGCATGTTGCCGTCATAATGGACGGCAACGGCCGCTGGGCTAAAGAGCGCGGACAGATAAGGCTCCAGGGCCACCTGGCCGGAATGGAAGCGCTCAGAGAAATAGTCAGGCATTCGCAGCGCTTAGGCGTTGAATACCTGACTGTTTATGCATTTTCAACCGAAAACTGGAAGCGTCCCGCGGACGAGGTCTCCGGGATATTCAAACTTGTTGTAAAATACGTTAACAGCGAGCTTAAAGAACTCAACGAGAACAACGTACGTGTAAGCATCCTCGGCGACTGGTCCGCCATCCCGAAAGACTCCGCTGACAGCATAAGGCTTGCTCTTAAGACCACGGAGAATAACGACGGTCTTAAGTTCAACATAGCCCTCAACTACGGCGGAAGGGCAGAGATAACAAGAGCTGTCAACAAGCTCATCTCCGAAGGCCGCACCAACGTTACGGAGGACGATATAAGCGGAGCTCTCTATACGGCAGGCATGCCGGATCCGGACGTGATAATCCGCACCAGCGGAGAGAACAGACTGTCAAATTTCCTTATCTGGCAGGCAGCTTACTCGGAGATAGTCCTTACGGACGTCTACTGGCCGGACTTCACACCGGAAGAATACGAAAGATGCATCATCGAATATCAGAGCAGAGACAGGAGGTTCGGAGGTCATAAATGAAGACCAGGATCATATCCGCAATCGTTATTATAGGACCGTTGCTGGTATTCTTCTTCCTCGGAGGAGTGCCTCTTCTGGTGTTCTGCTTCCTGCTGTCCGGCGTGGGAATGCACGAGTTCTACAAAGGTTACAGCAACATAGACGTCCATCCCGGAAGGAACTGGGCCTACGCTCTTCTGATCGGCCTGTATCTGATAATATTCTTCGGTGAGTTTACCAAGCTTGCTCCTACTACGTATACTCATCTGCTGCAGTTGTGGACATTCGGAACGGTGTGTCTGGGGCTTCTTATGACGCTGATCCGCAAGGATCACAACATCCTGGACGGTCCTGTCACAAGCCTCGGGCTTCTGTATATTGGATTCTTCGCGGCGCACATGTCGCTGATCGACTGCATCCACAAGTATAACAAGATGGTGTGGCTGGTGCTGCTTGCTGCTTTCGGGCAGGATACATTCGCGTATTTCAGCGGTTATCTGTTCGGAAAGCATAAGATGGCTCCGAACATCAGCCCTAAGAAGACGATTGAAGGCGCTGTGGGCGGAGTTTTGGGCGCCACGATAATCTGCGGCGTTTTCGGATGGTTCGTATACAGGCCGGAGTTCATCCACTGCCTTATAATCGGTTTTGTGGGTGCGTTCTTCGGAATGGCCGGCGATCTTATCGCGTCCGCGTTCAAACGCAAGATGAACATTAAGGATTACGGCAACATAATCCCCGGACACGGCGGGGTGATGGACAGATTCGACAGTGTCCTGCTTGTTGCTCCGTTCGTATATTATTACATACTGCTCTTTATCAGACCATGAAGCATATAGCCGTTTTAGGTTCAACAGGTTCCATAGGCACCCAGACACTGGACGTAGTAAGAAAGTATCCGGATAAGTTTGCCGTATCCGCATTAAGCTGCGGCCGCAGGACCGATCTTCTGCGCGATCAGATCAGGGAATTCTCACCGGAATGCGTCTGCGTTGCGAAAGAGGATGATGCTTCGCGTTTAAGGGCCGAATTCGCCGGTCTGACGGTGTTTAGCGGCGAAGAGGGGCTCTGTATCCTTGCAAAGGAAAACCGCGCGGAAACGGTCGTTAACGGCCTTCTGGGCATGATGGGCATACGTCCCACGCTGGCAGCCATCGAAGCCGGAAAGGACATCGCTTTTGCCAACAAGGAGACTCTTGTCGCCGGCGGCGCTCTTGTAATGGAAGCTGTAAAGCGCAAAGGTGTACGCTTCCTTCCCGTGGACAGCGAGCATTCCGCGATCTTTCAGGCTTTAAGAGCTGCTGACGGCAACCCGGTGCGTAAAATAATACTTACGGCATCCGGAGGCCCTTTCAGAGGGTACACCAAGGATCAGCTAAAGCAGGTTACTCTTCAAATGGCTCTTAAGCATCCCAACTGGTCCATGGGAGCCAAGATAACCGTGGATTCCGCTACAATGATGAACAAGGGGCTGGAGATAATAGAGGCTTCGTGGCTCTTCGGAATGCCTGCCGGGGACATAGAAGTCGTAGTGCATCCGCAGAGCGCCATTCATTCCGCCGTGGAATTCATGGACGGATCGGTAATAGCTCAGATAGGCGCTCCTGACATGAGACTTCCGATAGCATACGCTCTGTCTTTCCCCGAAAGGGTGGAAGAGCCCGGAAAACGTTTCAGCTTTACGGATCTGCGCGCAATGACTTTCGAAAAGCCGGATCCGGAAACATTCAAATGTCTTAAACTTGCTTATCAGGCAATAGAAAAAGGCGGAAGCTATCCTGTTGTCCTTAACTGCGCCAACGAGGAAGCTGTCGCGTCCTTCCTTGCAGGAAAGATAAGTTTCGTACAGATAGCGGACAGCGTGGAACACGCCCTGGACGTTCATGATCGCGCGGAAATACGCTGCGTAGACGACATTTTAAGAGTAGAGAATGAGAGCAGAGCATCTGTTCGTTCATATATCAACAAATTAACATAAAATATATTTTGTTATGAAAGTAATTGGAATCATTTTAGCAATAATATGCTTTGCCTTGCTGATCATCGGGCACGAGTTCGGTCATTTTTCTGTGGGTAAACTACTCGGATTCAAGATAAACGAGTTCGCAGTCGGCATGGGACCAAAGCTCTGGGGCAAAAAGAAGGGCGAGACCGATTATTCGATCAGGGCTGTCCCTATCGGCGGATACTGCGCATTCGAAGGTGAAGAGGATGGATCCGAAGATCCCAGATCTTTCAACCGTCAGAAGCCCTGGAAGAAGCTTCTTGTTCTCGTTGCCGGTTCATTCAACAACATAGTTATCGGTATTATCATTTTTACCATCGTCTTTGCGTATGCCGGTTCGTATTCTTCTGTTCTCTCGGATGTCGTAGAGGATAAGCCTGCCGCAAAAGCCGGCATCGTTGCCGGAGACAAGGTAGTGGCCGTAAACGGTACCCGCAGCGCTGAATGGACCGACATTACAAGGATGATCCAGACCTCCGAAGGCGAAACCGTTGAGATAACAGTCTTAAGGGGCTCCGA
>JAFWVZ010000068.1 GCA_017523605.1 Bacillota bacterium
GACGATTACCGCATAATTGATCAGATCCAGAATCGCTGGGAGAAAGATCCGCTGATCCCTGCGATGTGCCGGGAACTAAAAGAGCACATGTAGATTGCAGAAGACATTACGGGCTGCGGACAGCAGCCGAATGATGACGGAGGATAAAATGGACAGACTTACAGACTACATAGCATGGCTCGGGGACGTAGATTTCGATGCTAAACCGCTTAACGAGGTGGATGCGCTTATTATGTGCGTCATCTCCTATTTCGACCTTGGACCGGCCATGGATCCCAACGGCGGTATCTTTTACCTTAAGGACTGCGTCCGGGTGGAGAATTCCGGAAAGCTGGGCCTTAAGATAACAGGCGGAGACCTTGGAAATTCGGACATCTTTAAAGCTGCTGCGGAGTCCAGGCGCTTCGGCGAGCTGGTGATAACCCGCTTCGTGGACCAGCTGGACCCGGGAAAGGACCTGCAGTTCTCGGCGGTGGTCCTAAGCTGGAAGGACAAGTTCTCCTTCATCGCTTACCGCGGAACGGACGACACACTTGTGGGCTGGAAAGAGGACTTCATGATAGCCTACACCCGTACCCAGGCTCAGAAGCTTGCGGCGGAATACGCTAAGGCAGCCATAAACGAGAAGCCGGGAACCAGGAGCGGCAGGATGCCCGCGTCGCTGATGGGGAAAAAGAGCAGGAACGAGAACAAGCTCTGGTACATAGGCGGCCACTCCAAGGGCGCGAATCTTGCGATGTACGCTGCCTGCATGCTTTCGGACAGGGATCTGTCCAAAGTGGAGAGAGTGTTCGTGCTGGACGGCCCCGGATCCGCGCCGGAAGTGCTGGACCCCGGGCTTCTTAAGCGCATAGACGCCAAGACAACAAGGATAATTCCGGAATACAGCGTGATAGGACGCCTTATGGAGCCGCAGCTCAGCAATACGCTCATAGTGGAGTCCGCTTTCGACGGTTTCATGCAGCATTCGCTGGCGTCGTGGGGAGTGTATCACGGCGGGCTTGCGCTGTCAGAGATGACGGAGCCCAAGGACCGCTGGATAAACGAGACTCTGCGCAAGTGGATAGAGGGCATGCCGGTGGAGACCAGAGAGACCTTCGTAAACGAGCTGTTTGCGGGGCTTATGGCCGGTGGCGCTCAGACTGTTCCGGAGCTTATGAGCGGCGGCCTGGCGGGGCTGGAGTCCGTGCTTAAGAGCTTCTCCGGATTCAGCGACACCACCAAGGAGATACTCTCGCAGCTTAAGAGCGCGGCGATCGCGGAGCTGAAGGATACTACGCTTTCCGGGATAAAGGAGGCGGCGATAGATACTGCAAGCGCGGCCATAACCGGTATAAAGGAAGCGGCGAAGGGCGGGGCAGGAGTGGTCCTGGACGCTGCGGGAGCCGCGTTATCCGGAATCAAGGAAGTTGCAGCGGACGGAGCAAGCGTAGCCATAGAGGGCGCCAGCGCTGCATTCGACAGCGCGAAGAAGGCCATTGGAAACATCCTGAACATAGAGAAGAAGCTTGACGCAGAGATAGCGGCGTCCGAAGCCGGCGCGGAGCCTGAGGGTGACAGCAGCCGGGTCAACGGAGCGTAAGCGTTCCGGCGAGCAGCTTTGCGGTGTGGCCGCCGGGGAACTCTATCGTTTTGCCGCCGATGTTCTTAAGCACGGCGCTGTAGAGAGCGTTCAGATGCACCGCGGAGATGCCCTCGGTAAGGCCAAGACGGGCGAACTCGCTTACGATGACGCGTTTAAAGACCGCAGCCTCCAGGGCGCGCAGCTTTGAGGCGCTCAGCTCCACGGAACTTAGCAGAGGCTTGGGCTGAAGGCTCTCCGGGAAGGTCTTGTCCTCGGGACGGGGCATTCTGGCCTCCAGGACTTTCTCGGAATCTATCATAGCGTCCGCGGCAAGGCCGCTTAAGGCGCTGTCGTCCTCGGACGCGTTGGCCGCAAGACGGACCAGCGCTTCTTTTATGTTCGGATTGAAGTCTTTTTCTATGGAAGGGATCAGCTCCAGACGGATGCGGTTCCTGGTATAGTCCGTTTCCGCGTTGGTATGGTCTATCCTGGGCTGCAACTGATTTTCGGTGCAGAAGGCCTCTATCTCTGTCCTGGGAACGTCCAGAAGCGGCCTGATTATTGAAATATCAAGCTCTTTGGCCTTGTTTCGGAGATCATCGTCGTTTATTCCACCAGCTACGCGCAGCAGAGCGTCATCCAGACGGCTCTCGTACTGGATGCCGGTCAGCCCGTGGACACCGGTGCCCCGGACTATGCGCATAAGCACGGTCTCGGCCTGGTCGTCCATGTTGTGGGCAAGCGCGACCCGCACGCGTTTGAACGGAACGGGCATTCCGTTTATCTTTCTGTAAAGGTCAACGGCGGGGCGGCCGTTGATCTCCTTGCCGGTAAGGATCCCGTAGGCAAGGAACGCGAAGATCTCGCGGCGAACGCAGCGTCCGGCTTCCTCTTCCGTAAGATGACGCCTCTTTGCGTAGCCCGGCACGTTGGCGTTGGCGCCTATGCACGATACGCCGTTGTCCCTGCTGTAGTTTACGCACCAGAGCGCGTCCTCGTCAGCCGCATTACCGCGTATGCCGTGGTTGACGTGCACAGCCACCAGCTCGAAGCCCATCGAGGTCCTGAGCTGACGGAGCGCGTGGAACAGGCACAGCGAATCCGGGCCGCCGGAGAATCCCAGCAGCACGCAGTCGCCCGCACTTATAAGATCGTGCTCCTTTATGGTGTTTTCAACTTTTTTAATTAGATCCGTCATTTTCCGCACCGGCGCCGCTCTTTACGGCGCTATTATTTTACGCGTTTTACGGGACCGAATGCCCCGCACCGCGCAAGGTCATTTGTAATACCGTTCCACCCTTGCGCCGATGGTGGAGAGAACTTCGTGCATGCAGGAGCCTTGGACTTCCGCAATGTCGTCCGCAGTCTGGACGAATTCGCCGGAACGTCCGATAAGGATCACCTCGTCGCCCACTTTAACGGCGTCTTCCGGCTTCCCGGCCTTTTCTGCCTGCAACTGAATTTCAGTTATGTCTATCATCATCTGGTCCATGCAGATGTTTCCTACCATCGGGACCTTGTGGCCTTTAACAAGCACAAAGCCTTTGTTGGACAGCGATCTGCTGAGACCGTCCGCGTAGCCTACGCCTATCGTTGCAATGGTCCTGGGGCCCTGGGCCACGAATTTTCTGGAGTACGACACAGCGTCGCCTTTGTCTATCCTGCGGATGACGGTGACGGCAGTCTTCCATTCCATTACCGGCTCCACCGGAAGTTTTGCGTCCATGGCTGTGTTGTAGCCGTAGATGAGCGCGCCGCAGCGGACCGCGTCGAAACGCGCCTGCGGGTACTTGCCTATGCCGCCGGAGTTGCTGATGTGTTTAAGACCCGGGTCTATTCCAAGCTTTTCCAGGTGCGCCAGCACTTTTTCGAAGCGCGAGAGCTGCAGTTTGGTGTAGGGGTCTGCGCCTTCGGAAGTGTCGTCCGCGCTGGAGAAATGAGAGAAGATGCCCGTAATTCTAAGACCTGCGGGCTTTTGTCCGGCGTTTGTGCACGCATCAGTCTGCCCGTTTGCGCACGCGTTTGCCTGACCGTTTACGCGATCATGTCCGTATTCCTTGAAAGCCTTTGCTATGGCGTCCAGATCTTCGCCTGTCTTGCAGTCGAAACCTATGCGGTTCATGCCGGTGTTTATCGCAAGGTGAACGTTCAGCGGCTTGTCCAGCGTTTCGGCGGCCTTAGCCAGAGCCCTAAGGTTGTCCGGGCTTGTGCAGGCCAGGGTAACGTTGTTTTCCGCAGCAGCTGCCGCGTCCTTGGGTTCCGTATTTCCCAGAACTATTATGCCGCCGGGTATTCC
>JAFWVZ010000069.1 GCA_017523605.1 Bacillota bacterium
CTTGCCGGATCCGTCTTCTCCGGATCCTCGGCCTTTGCCGTTCAGCTCCGCGCGCTTCTCCTCGTAGTAGTCGTATTTTCCGGGATATTTGACCATGCCGTCTGCCGTCAGTTCCAGTATGGCCGTGGGCACATGCTGCAGCAGGTAGCGGTCGTGAGATACTATTATCACCGTCCCGGGGAAGTGCATTATCGCGTCCTCGAACACTTCCTTGGCCGCAATGTCCAGGTGGTTGGTGGGCTCGTCGAATATAAGCAGGTTGGAACCGGACATCATAAGCTTAAGCAGGGCCAGGCGGGCCTTTTCGCCGCCGGCCAGGTCCGACACCTTCTTGAAAACGTCGTCTCCGCGGAACAGGAAACTTCCCAGGATCTTCCGCAGATCCGTCTGGTCGTATTTAAAGTATATGCGGTGCAGCTCCTCCAGCACGGTATTGTCCGACACCAAGCTCTTCTGCTCCTGGTCGTAGTAGCCGGGCATTACGTTCTGACCGAGCCTTACGTAGCCGGTGGACGGGCGCAGCTGCCCCAGTATTATCTTAAGGAGCGTGGTCTTGCCTATGCCGTTGGCTCCCACAAGGCAGATGCGGTCGTGCTTTTTTATGTCCAGACCAACGTTTTTGAACAGCGGTTCCGCTCCGGGATAAGCGAAGGACAGCCCTTCCGCGAACACCACGTCGTTGCCGGAGGACAGCTTTTCGGAGAAGTTTATCTTAAGGGTCTCGGAGAGCATTACCGGTTTTTCCAGACGCTCCACCTGCGCCAGCCTCTTCTCTCTGGACTGCGCGCGCTTTACCAGTTTTTCCGTGCCGCGGCCCTTGTAGCGGGCTATCAGCTCCTCCTGACGCTTTATCTCCTCCATCTGCTGCTCGTAGTGCTTTAGGTCTATCTCGTAGCGCAGCTGCTTCTTTTCCTTGTACGTGCTGTAGTTTCCTTCGTAGCAGGTAAGGCGGCGGTTCTCTATCTCGAAGATGCGGCTTACGCACTTATCCAGGAAGTACCGGTCGTGCGATATTATCATCAGCGTGCCGCGGTAGCCGGACAGATAGTTCTCCAGCCATTTAAGAGTCTTTATGTCAAGGTGGTTGGTGGGTTCGTCCAGGAGCATAAGATCCGGTTCCCTTAAGAGCATTGCGCCCAGGGCCAGCCTGGTCTTTTCTCCGCCGGAGAGCGCTCCCACGGTCTGCGAAAGGCTCTGTTCGGAGAATCCGAGGGACGTTAAGATGCCGCGGGCAGCCCGTTCGAAGCTGTAGCCGTGGATGTCCTCGAAGCGCTCCGCGAGGGTCTGTCCCGCCAGGGGGCCTTTCTGCGCGGCGTTCTCCTGTCCCAGGTCCATCAGCGTGTCGAAGACGCTGCGGTCTTCCGGGAAGTGCTCGCGCTGACGCAGGTATCCCGCCGAAAGGTCGCGCGCCGCCGCTATCTCGCCGCTGTCCGGCGCAAGTTCGCCCACTATCATCTTGAAGAGCGTGGACTTTCCCGCGCCGTTGGAGCCTACTACTCCTATGCGGTCGCCTTTATTTACTGTAAAGCTGACGTCCTCCAGGATCGTTTCCACACCGAAGCTCTTATTAAGTTTTTGCGCGGATAAAATGCTCATAATTTCGTATACCGTATAATATCATCAATACGGTCTTGTAACAAGTCAGGGCGGGTGCTAAAATAAATATGTCAATAAAATAACAATATCATTTACATATAAGAAGGCAGGCTAAACGATGAATAATTATGTTTCAGACGCAGTAGTAAGAAGGCTTCCCAGGTACAGACGCTATCTTAAGAAGCTTAAGGATCAGGGCATACAGAGGATCTCCTCCAAGGATCTGGGCAATATCATGGACGTTACGGCGTCGCAGATCAGGCAGGATCTCAACCACTTCGGAGGCTTCGGCCAGCAGGGCTACGGTTACGGCGTGGAGGAGCTGGAAGGCAAGCTGGAAGAGATAATGGGCCTGGACCGCACATACAACATCGCGTTCGTGGGCTGCGGAAGGCTTGGTAGAGCTATCATCAATTATCTGATAGGCAACGAGCCCATATATAAGGTGGTAGGGCTCTGCGACAACCGTCCTGACATGATAGGCACGGAGATCGCCGGCGTAACGATCCAGAGCAAGGAAGATTTCAAGAAGCGGATGCAGCGCGGCATAGACATACTGGTAATTACGGCTCCGGCAAGGATAGCGGAAGAGGTTGCCGGGGACATTTCCGGCACGGAGATAAAGGGTGTGTGGAACTTCGGTCACACGGACTTCAACGTTAAGGGCGTAAAGGTAATAAACGTACACCTGTCC
>JAFWVZ010000070.1 GCA_017523605.1 Bacillota bacterium
CTGGCGAAGCAGAACGGCGTGCTGGTGAAGTAGGGCGGCATCGGTAATAATGCAACTAAAAAACAGTGCGAATAAACTTCCACGCTGTTTCTTTGTATAGCAAAACCCCGCGTCAGACGCGGGGTCGTTTATTTAAACTGCTTTGTTATTCTAATTCGTTTACGGGCAGCGTCGCCTTGTAGTTATAGACCGTGAAGCACATCAGGTCCGCGGTGCTGTAATAATCGGTCTGGTATATCAACGCGTAGATGTTCGCTTTGTAGTAGCTGTCCATGAATTCTTTGGCGCTCACCGAGACCGGCTTAAACCCCGGTTTGCATTTGATGAAGCTCATCGATACGCTGTATTCTTCGCGGCTCGGGGGATCTATCGCGGTAAGCACATAGCCTCTTAGTTTATTTGCAGTCTCCGTCACAGAGAAGCCTTCAAACACTGCGAAGTTGTCTCCGAGGTGGTATTTCATGTACGGGCTGCTCTCGTTCGGATCCATTACGAACAGTTCGTCGACAGCAAGATCCGGGCTTACGAGGTCTGCCGGCCTGGCAGGATCATAGGCCATGCGTCCGCTTATGTAATCCGGCAGCAGATGTCCTTCGATCGTCCCGTCGCCGACTCTCATGCCGCCTGCCCAGTCCCGCGCCAGGCCGTTGGTCCCGCAGAATTCCGTGCCTTCCTCAAACTCGAAATACACCAAAGTGTACCAGTCGCTCCCTTTCCTGACTATGAATGAACGCATGTCCAGAGGGATGTTCTTTTCTGCGGCTTCCCTTGAACTGTCGGTCTCCATGGCGCGTATCTCCGCACCGTTCAGGATCGCAAGGTCTTCGTCCTTAAGCAAGGATATAAGCTCTTCGGACATTCCGCTCTCAGCCAGTCGGGAGGCTTCCTGCGGCGGTACTGAAGACTTGTTTGTCTGCTCCCATTTTGTGGGGTAGGTGCTGAAGAAATGTCCGGCAGCGAAGATGACTGCAGCAACGGCGACTAAAGTGCCGGCCAGTGCTTTTCCGCTGATCTTCGGGGCGCAGAGCTCCATTGCATAGCCCGGTTCTTCCAGTTCCTTCATCAGACGGAAGAGCGCGTGCACCAGCAGAGCAAAAGCGCAGAGCATCAGCACTATGTAGACGAACATGTGGCGGATGTTGATGTTAAGCGTGTCCCTCAGGCCGAAGATCAGGCACATTGCCCTTAAGACAACGTACCACATAAGGACCCGCCACGCGTTTCCGGCATTTATGGACATGCCGGCTTTCTTTTCCACCTTCGCAAGCGCTATGTACAGGCAGATGATCATCAGAAGCATTACTGCAACAGAGATCACTCCCAGGACGCTTCCGGCCTTAAGACGGCTCACCTCCAGAGGCACCGCAAAGCAGATAAGGACTATGCGCAGGAAGCACACTGCAAGCCCGGCAAGACACAGGATCCAGCCCGCGCGGAACGCCTTATTTTCTTTTCTGAGCCTTTCGTAACCGGTCACAGCGATTATAAGTCCGACAGCGTTTACGGGTATGTCGAACGGCAGGAACTCCATTCCTATTACACTCAGTAAAAGGCCGAGGAGTATTGGCTTTATGGCTTTTTTCCAGGGTGTTACGGCTTTTATTACCTCCGCGGGAGCCTCGGCAGGCATTGCTGTGGAAAGGAGCCCGTCCAGGGAGGAGCTTATATTCAGTTCGAATGAATCACTCATTTGCGTATCCTTTCAGCATTTCTGCCAGCTTCTGTCTTATGCGGTACAGACGGCCTTCGGCTGCTCTTTCGCTGAGGCCTGTTTCTGCGGCTATCTGCGCCACGGACTGCATGTAATAGTACCGTCTGTAGACCAGCAGCCTGTCCTTTTCCGGGAGCTTCTCAACGGCGGCCCTTACTGCGGCTGCAGCGGCGTTCTTTATGGCGCTCTCTTCAGGGCCCGGACTGTCGGACTTTACATCCTCCGGGATCTCCTCGTAGGAATCGTGATCGGCCTTTCCGCGGACCATGTTAAGGGCGGAATTTCTTGCGGCGGCAGTAAGCCAGGACTTAAGGCTGCCTTTTTCCGGGTCGAAGCCTTGGAATTTTCCCCAAATTCTGCTCAGGACCTCCTGGATGCAGTCCTCGGTAAGGCCTTCGTCCGAGCCGCAGATCGGTTTTACGACGTAGCGGATCAGAGGGCCGTAGTGCTTTATCAAAAGCTGCAGTCCTTCCTGATCTTTGCCCTGTATAAGTTGTATTATGCGATCGTCTTCCAAATCTTTGCTCCGGGAAAGCCGGCGGGGGCGTTTATTCTGCGTAATTGTCCGCGAGGTCCATTATGAAATCGTAAAGGTCCCGCAACTGTTCAAGGTTCTTGATCTCCAGGTCGAAGTAGTTTTCCGGTCTCAGAGGTCTTTTAGCGTTCGGATCTTCCGAGTAGGGCCGGCCCGTGGCCTGAAGATAGGAGTATATCGAAATGAAACGGTTATACTGAAGATCACCTACTTGGTACCTTATGTTCAGGCCTATGCGGTTATCGAAATTTGTCGGATATGACGTAACCACGTTCGATTCGGTATATGCTCTGGCGTTTACAGTTTTAAGCTTTTCGATCAGCAGCGCCTGACCCTCCGCGTTGAGCCGTATAAGCCGCTCGGGCTTGCCGTTTTCGTAAGGGATGATAAAGATATGGACGTCTGTGCTGGAGACGGATTCATTTGCATAGCCCATCTCTGCGACCTGGATGTTTTCGGCGTTTTCCGGGATCAGCGGCACGGGCTGAAGGAACCACACGAAATAGCCGCCTATGAGCATCGCCGCGCACAGGAACAGTATTACATAGAACAGATTCTTTTTTATCCAGCTTGGTCTTTCTTTCATTTTGCTTTCCGCGACCGTCCGGCTGCAGCGCTTAAGCGCCATTTGTCTCGGGTGCCTTTCGCTTTATAATACACCGGTTTACGCATAACCCCACGAAAAAAAAAGATCGGTTGCCCGATTTATTTCCGGAGCACAGCAACTGAAATTCAGTGCATGCGTTTTTCGACCATTTTGGGGTTTGGCAGGATGTTGTTTTTACGAATTCTGACTTTTTGAGGATCTTATTTGCTTCCTGACAACACTTTTTCAGGATCATAGATATAAACGGCTCGAGGAAAATAAAAAAAGGCCGTTTTTTGTTGCGGCCGCAACATCATAACTTGCCTTCATTTACTCTAAAGTTATTTGGATACTAGAAAAAACGGGTATTAGCTGTTCGAGTGTTGTCAATTAAGGCATTTTTCTGTCAAAAAGTCAGAAAACGCTGAAACAGCCTGGTAACGGGGTGCCTTTCGGTGAACAATACACGTGTTTTCGCAAAACCAAACGAATAATAAAAACCGGCAGTCCTTTATTTAGGACTACCGGCAGAATCCTTAAATTTCAACACTTCCCAGCACTTCTCCTATGGATTCGTGGAACACAAGGTCCGCGTTGGAGTCGTAGGGGGTCTCGTCGCGGTTGATTATCACAAGTTTGCCGCGGAAGCGGGCCACGTAGCCTGCCGCCGGCCATACCGCAAGCGACGTACCGCCCACTATCAGGAGCTCCGCGCCGCGGATGTAGCTGTCCGCTTTGTAGACTTCCTGATCCGGGAGCATCTCGCCGTAGAGGGTGACGTCCGGGCGGACCGTGCCGCCGCAATGCTTGCAGCGAGGGATGGTGGTCTCGCTCTTAAAGATGTAATCCGCCGGGTACTTTGCGCCGCAGCGGCTGCAGTAGTTTCGAAGGGTGCTGCCGTGGATCTCCGCAACGTTTACGGAGCCGGCGCGCTGATGCAGACCATCTATGTTCTGCGTTATTATTCCTGCCAGCAGGCCCTTCTTCTCCAGCTCGGCCAGCGCGTAGTGGGCGCGGTTGGGTTCTATGCCGTGGGTGTCCAGCTTCTGGCGGTAGTATTCGTAAAAGACTTCCGGCTCGTCCTCCAGGCAGTCAATGCTTAAAAGATACTCCGGCGAGTATTTTTCGAACTGCACGTCGCGGACGTTGTAGAGGCCGTCCTTGGACCGAAAGTCCGGGATGCCGCTCTCCGTGGATACTCCGGCGCCGCCGAAGAACACGGTCTTTTTAGAATTGCGGATAAGTTCGCTGAGCTTTTCGTATTTATCCATGGCCAAGCCTCCCCCTGCGCCTTGCGGCAAACTAAGTCTTTACTGTTTAATTATACAC
Source organism: Bacillota bacterium (assembly GCA_017523605.1). Taxonomy (GTDB): domain Bacteria; phylum Bacillota; class Clostridia; order Peptostreptococcales; family Anaerovoracaceae; genus RUG13409. Next base: position 4,162 of record JAFWVZ010000070.1, read on the forward strand.
CTAACAGAGGGTCAGCGGGAGCATTCCTTAAGGAGCCGTTGCTGATCCGGCGGATGCTTTACTTAAAAAACCTGAAATATTCAGGAGGGGCGTCCGTATGGATCAGAGAGCGTCGTCTTTAAACAGCCTCTTTTTGTGCGGCATAAGGATGGTGGCCAGCAGCTCGCCCAGGATGTAGCAGCCGACTACTTCGCCCGCAAGGATGTAGACCATTTCCAGCGCGATGGGAATGTCCGTGATCCCGTAGCCGTAGCGCAGCACGAACGGGATTATGAGCGCGTTCGCGACTACAGCCGGGATGGGTACCAGCCAGCGGTTCCTGCGCAGAAGGTATCCAAGCACCGCTCCGATAAGCGTTGCAAGGCTTCCGAAGATGACGTCCATTATCACGCCCTGGCCGATTATGTTAGCATGGATGCAGCCTACGAAAAGGCCGGGTATGGCTGCAGGCGTAAACAGCGGCATTATGGTAAGGGCTTCAGCTATGCGGAACTGGATGGGTCCGTACGAGATCGGCTGGAAGATGATGCAGAGGACCACGTAGACGGCGGCTATTATGGCGCCGTGGGCTATCCTGCGTGTGGTGAAGAACTTCTTGTTCATTAAATAAAAAACTCCTTGTTTTTTTAGGATGGTTTTCAAGAGACATCCGTTATTACCGCTTCATCGGCGGCGCCTTATATTATCACAGCGGGCGGCGCAATGCAAGCCGAACAGGCAGTAAAAAACTGCAGAGCCGCAAAGCCCTGCAGTTTGTGTGTTTTTTAGCTGTGCACGGTATCGTTTTACCGGGATCTTGCCGTCAGTTGTCTGCCAGTCGCTTCTGTTCTTTTACCGTGATCCTGCCGTCAGTTCTTTACCCAGCCGGCATCCAGTTCCACTGGCTGCTGATGCTCCCAGTCGCGGTCCTCGCGGCTCTGAGCGTCCGGAAGCGGCGGGAAGAAGTCGTAGTACGAAATGAAGTCCACCTTGCGGCCCGTCTTGTCGTACCAGCCTGTAAAGGTGTAGCCCTCGCGCTCCGGCACGGGCACTGCGGCCAGGTAGAAGTAGCCCTCGGATGCGAACGGCTGGTCGCCCTCGAAGAGCCAGTCGTCGCCGTTGCCCAGGTTGAGTATCACCTGCAGCTTGGGCATCTGGTCCGCGTGCGACAGCCACATTACGTGGATGTTGATGTAGCGGTTGCCGTCAGCAGCGGGAGGCACCTTCTCTACGTCAGCCGCGGTAAGCGTGGGACCGAGCGGCACAACGAACTCAGGCACGGCTGAGTTCGGGTCGTAGCCATTGTCGAACTCGCTGTTGTAGTGCAGCACGAAGCCCTTGGCATCCCAGTCGTCGCCTGCAAACTCCGGCTCCGGAAGCGTAAGCTCCCTGAACCCGGCTTCCGGAACGGTGATGTGCAGCAGAATGTTCAGCCACGGGAAGTCCGGATCGTCGGAAAAGCGCTGGTCGAAGGTGTTGTTATACACCGTTACTATCAGGCTGCCGTCCGCAAGCGGGTAGCTCTCAGGCTCGTCCGTCTTGGCGGACATGTCCACTTCCTTTTCCGCGAATATGGTTATCTCGCCCCATTCGTAGGTAAAGGTAGCGTTCATGCGCACCGTAAGGTTGCCCTGAAGGCCGCTTACGAAGAAGGTTCCGCCTCCGTAGGGCTGCGACTGATCTATAGTTACAGGATATTCGGAGCTCGAAGCGTTATAGCCGGTCTCGTCCTCTATGTACGCGTAGACCGTAAACGGATAGCACTCCGGGTCCGCATTCAGTTCGTAGCTGTAGTCCACGTGGGGACCCATGCCGTTTCCTGCCGGCACATATACCGCCTTGTCGATCTCAAAATTCCACTCCGGAAGGACCTCTTCCTCCACCGGTCTGGAGACCGCTATCCATTTAAGCTCGTCTTCTCCGGTATCCCAGCCTGCGTAGATGGTAAGCACCATGTCGCTGCGGGAATCCAGATCCGTGGTCTCCACGCCGCCTCCTTCGCGGGAGATGTCCTCGTAGATGTGGGCCGGGCTTGGCGTAAGCTCCGTCTTGGTGCCGTGGCTGTCCGTTACCTGGAAGAACAGATAGATGGGGAACTCCGTATCGTTATTATCCAGCGAGTATGCGTATTCCACCATGCTGTAGTTGGAGCTTGCGGCGCGCATTATTATGGCGCGGTCTATCGTTACGACAGGGTCGCCTTCCTTCCACGGACTTACCGGGAAGCTGTCCTCCGCGGCGGCGTTGCCTCCGAAGAAGCCGGCAAATATGGCGGCAGCGATCACTATGGCTCCGGAATAGAGCCATTTTAAGCGGCGTTTTCTTCTGTTTGGAGGCTGCGGACCGCTGCCCTGACCGAATTCGGGGGGCTTAGGCGCAAACTCCGATGCAGGTGTAAACTCCGGCGCAGGCTGAGAGAACTCGGGCGGCAGCGCCGTGTATTCCCTTGTTTCCATGTTGCGCTCCTTACTTGGTGTGGATGTCTACCTGCTGGAACGGGCACTCGACGCCCAGATCTCTCATGCCCACGAACAGCTCGCGGTTAAGGAGCCTGGTGCCGGAATAGATGTTGCTCTCGTCTACTTCCACCACGAACTTAAGATCCACGGAGCTTGCGGACAGGGCGTCCACACCCAGATACTTGGGTGCGCTCTTGAATACATCCGAGTGATAGCTGTAGATCTTGTCCAGCATTGCCGGGATCTTTTCTTCCAGAGCCGGGATGTCCGTGTCGTAGGGCACCGGGAACACGGCCACGGCCTTGGAGTTCTTGTCCGAGCGGTTGAGGATGTTCTTCATGTCGGAGTTGTTGATTATCTTTACGTTTCCGCCAGGGTCCGTAACGCAGGTTGTGCGTATTCCTATGTCCGAAACGGTGCCGCGGAAGCCTCCGACCTCGATTATGTCTCCTACGTTATACTGATTGTCCACTAAAATGAACAATCCGGTGACTACGTCCGCGATCAGGCTCTCCGCGCCGAAGCCGATTATCAAGGCTATTACTCCTATGCTGGCTACTATCGTTGCGATGTTTACGCCCAGTATCGTAAGCACTCCGCAGAAGATGACTATGGCGGCTATGTACTTCAGCATGTTGGAGATGACGGACGTTACTGTCTTTGCCCTGCGGTCTTCCGGTTTTATCTTGGCCAGCAGGAACACAAGCAGCCTCTCTACGAACAGGGTGGCGAATATCCAGAACAGTATGCGCAGGATGTTTGCCGGGTTAAGATGGATGCCGGCGCCTTTGGGAAGCGTGTCCCACAGCTTGGTGAAGAAGCCGACGCCCCACAGAATTATTGCGATGACGCCGAACACTATCATTTTGATCAAGGGGTTCTTTTTCATTGAAATGTACCTCCGTTTAACAAATTATTATCAATATTATTATATAATCTGCAGCGATGCTTGTAAAACGCTAATGTATCCGTGCAAGTAATAAGTTTATTAATCCGGCGAAGTGTATTATAATATCAACACTATTATGGAAAGTGTGCAATATCGCATGAAGTGCGTAACGGAGAAATGATATGAATAACAAAGACCCAAACACGCGCATAAGGCTGGGCCGCATCCTGGCGGCGGTCTTCGTGGTGCTGGTGGTGCTGATCCTGGTGCTGCAGCCGTCCGTGGACGAAGCTGTAAAGCCCATGGAGCCCCGCGCTTACGCCACGATCTTTGCGCTGGCGCCGCCCATAGTGGCCATAGTACTGGCGCTGATAACAAAGGAAGTGTACAGCTCGCTGTTCGTGGGAATAGTCGTGGGAGCGCTCCTGTACTCCAACGGCAACCTTGAGCACGCGTTCAACACCATGCTCTACAGCGACAACGGCGGCCTGGTGGTAAGCCTTACGGACATGTCCCACGCCGGCATACTGGTGTTCGTAACCATACTCGGCGCGCTGGTGTTCATGATGAACAAGTCCGGCTCGGCGGCGGCTTTCGGGCGCTGGGCGGAAAAGCGCATACACAGCAGAGTGGGGGCGCAGCTTGCGACCGTGCTGATGGGAATACTGATATTCGTAGACGACGGCTTCAACTGCATGACAGTCGGCTCCGTAATGCGTCCCATATCCGACCACTACAAGGTCTCCAGGGCCAAGCTGGCGTACATAATCGACGCCACGGCGGCTCCGATATGCATCATAGCACCTATCTCCAGCTGGGCGGCAGCGGTGTCGTACGCGGTGCCGGAATCCTATAATATCAACGGTTTCTCCATGTTCATAAACACCATACCGTACAACATGTATGCGCTGGTTACGCTGGCGATGCTTATAGGCCTTACGCTTCTTAAGGCGGACTACGGTCCGATGAAGCTGCACGAGGCCAACGCCGCTAAGGGCGACCTGTTCACTACGGGAGATCTGCCCTACGATGAAAGCAGCACCCAGGACGAGAAAGAGGGCGCCAGAGTATCGAATCTGGTTGTTCCCGTCGTTGCACTGATTATCAGTTGCATACTCGGAATGCTCTACAC
>JAFWVZ010000071.1 GCA_017523605.1 Bacillota bacterium
CGGCATTCCCTACGGAGAGATACCCATCAACACCGTATACATAGACGACAACAGCAGCTCGCACTTTAACGTTTTCAAGGATTCCTACAGGATATACAAGCCTATAATTCTGTTCGTTCTGGGATCCTGCATCGCTACGGTAGTGGATCTTGTAGTGTTCACCGTACTTAACGCGCTTACGGAAAAGGGCGTGGGCATATTCGCGGCCGCTGCGGCGTTCATAAACAAGCATTTCATAAAGGATTACACGACTGCCAGCCTGTTCGTTCCTACTGCCGCAGCAAGGATCATATCTTCGCTGGTGGACTACAATTTCAGCAGGACGAAGGTGTTCGGCAGCAAAGCTCCGGCCAGGAAGACGATCTGGAAATACTACATCATATGCGCGGTCAGGATGATCCTTTCCTGGCTGTTCCTGAGCTTCCTCACCAACATACTGCACGCGCAGGGGATTATCGTTACGCTGCTTAAGATAGTAGTGGACCTGATCCTGTTCTTCATCAGCTACAACTGGCAGCGCAAGTGGGTCTTTAAGAAATAACGGCACACATTTCAGGCAGAAACGGCACAGTAAACGTCTCCGGACCTTTAACGGGTCCGGTTTTTTGTTTATCATTCCGGTAAAAAAGGAGGTCAGGGATGATGTCGACCATAAAACAAATGCCAGACAGCGAAAGACCGCGCGAAAAGCTGCTCGGGACAGGGGCTCATGGACTGTCAAACACGGAACTTATTGCACTTATCGTATCCAACGGAACAAGGGACCGTAGCGCGCTTGCCGTATCATCAGAGATACTTGCTCTGGAACGCGACGGCCTTAAAGGCCTCAGTAACTGTCAGCCGGAGGAGTTCATGAAGGTCAAAGGCGTTGGGGAGGCCCTTGCATGCAGGCTGTGCGCTGCCATCGAGCTTGGACGAAGGATAGCTTTCTGTGTGCCGGAGGATAAAAAAGTAATGGACAGACCGGCGGCAGCCGCGGATGTATTCATGAAGGATCTTAGGCATCTGCAGAAAGAAAAGATATGTCTTGCGATGCTAAACGCGAAAGGGGAGATAATGGCCAGGGAGGAGATAGCGTCGGGCGGCCTTTCTTCCGCGTGCATAAGCCCGAGGGAAGTATTCTCCAACGCAGTAAGAAAGGGCGCTTATGCCGTGGTACTGGCTCATAATCACCCAAGCGGGGACCCTACGCCCAGCGCCGAGGACATCGCGCTTACCAAAAGAGTAGTTCAGGCCGGCGATCTTTTGGGGATAAAGCTGGAAGATCACATAATTATCGGAGACGGTCGTTACATAAGCCTTAGAGAGGCAGGAATTATTTAAGGAAATAAAGTAAATCGTACATTTCTCCTATATCTTTTGCCCTTAAAGTGTGTTACAATACTACGCAACACTTTTCACGGAAGGGATCCGATGGGCAAGATAATACTGTCGTGCTCCGGCAGCGGAGGAACAGGAAAAACTACATTCGCGGTAAATTTAAGCGTGGCGGCAGCCAGGCAGGGGCTTAACGTACTCCTGCTGGATCTTAACATGGGAAGGCGCAACGCGGACATCTACCTTGGAATGGAAGATCGCATCCTTTTCGACCTGGGAGACGTCGTATCCGGTCTCTGCAAGCTGGATAAAGCAATAATACACCACGATCTCTGCCCCGGCCTAAGCCTTCTGTCCTGCCCGCAGTACAGGGAGATAGACGGTCTGAGCCCGGGACACGTAAAGGCGCTCTACGACGTCCTCAGGAACCGTTTCGATGTCGTAATAGTGGACTGTCCCGTATCCGTTACCGGAATACTCAGGACTTTCGCGTGCGGAGCAGATGCTGCTCTTATGCTTACTGTCCCGGACCATTCTTCCGTCCGCAATACGGAAGCGCTCTGCGAAAAGCTGGAGGAACTGGGTGTTTCGGAAAGATACTACGCTATCAACCGCATAGACAGACAGTATTCGGATTCGGACAACATTCCGGGCATCAATTACATAACCAGATCCATAAACGCTCCGCTCGTGGGCATGGTATCGGAGGAACCGGGCATCCATATCTCCAACAATTCTGGCATTCCGGCGGCTCTTGCCGACGGCAGCGACATTGCCCGCAGGTTCGCGGACATTGCTTCCAGGATAACCGCATAGACCAGTAAAACACAGCAGCCGGGAGGTCCTTTACCCCCGGCTGTTTTTTATTGACATCATTATTATACATATTGTATTATTTATAGAGATTTATATCAACATATCGTTTTATATAGATCCAAATCAGAATAACAAGGAGAACAAATATGGTTGAACATGGACAGCCCTTCCCGTGGGTGATCGTTTGTGTTGTGGCTGTTGTTTTTCTGCTTGTCGGAATACTTGTTGGATATATCTTAAGAAAGTCAAAAGCTGAAAAGACTATCGGAAGTGCCGAGACACAGGCTAAGAATCTTATCCTGGACGCAGAAAACAGAGCTGAAGCACTGAGAAAGGAACTGGTCGCCGAGGCCAAGTCCGAGGCTCACCAGATAAAGGTGGAAGCCGAGAAGGACATAAAGGAGCGCAGGGACGACGTAAAGAAATCCGAACGCAGGATAACACAGAAAGAAGAATCTGTGGACAGAAAGCTGGAGTCCATAGAAAAGAAAGAAGAAGACATCCAGCGCAGACAGCAGTCGCTGAAAGACAAGGAAAAGAACGTAGACGATATCATAAAGAAGCAGATCGCGGAACTGGAGAGGATTTCCGGATGCACCGCCGAAGAAGCCAAGCAGCTGCTCTTAAGAGATCTCGAAAAGGACATCCGCCACGAGGCGTCCGTAATGATAAAGGACATAGAGTCCAAGGCCAAGGACGAGGCGGACAAGAAGGCAAAAGACATAATCGTAGGCGCCATCCAGCGCTGCGCGGCAGACACCGTCGCCGAGAGCACCATCTCGGTGGTAAGCCTCCCCAGCGACGACATGAAGGGCCGCATAATCGGCCGCGAAGGCCGCAACATCAGAGCCATAGAGACCGCTACCGGCGTAGACCTCATAATAGATGATACTCCGGAAGCCATCGTAGTCTCTTCCTTCGATCCTGTAAGAAGAGAGATCGCAAGGATAGCTCTGGAAAAGCTTATCGTCGACGGCCGCATCCATCCTGCCCGCATAGAGGAAATGGTGGAGAAGGCTACCAAGGAAGTCAACGCCGTCATCAAGAAGGAAGGCGAAGAAGCCGTATTCGAGATCGGATGCCACAACGTACATCCGGAGCTCGTAAAACTTCTGGGAAGACTTCACTACAGGACCAGCTACGGACAGAACGTTCTGTCGCACTCCAGAGAAGTTGCTCACCTGGCCGGACTCATGGCCGGAGAGCTTGGTTTCGACGTTGCCCTTGCCAAGAGGGCAGGACTCTTCCACGATATAGGCAAAGCTCTGGATCACGAGATACAGGGCACCCACGTGGACATAGGCATAGACGTGCTCCGCAAGTACAAGGAGCCGGAAGCCGTGATAGACGGCATGGCTTCGCACCACGGCGATTACGAGCCCAAGAGCGCGGAAGCTGTACTGGTAGCTGCCGCGGATGCTCTTTCCGCCGCAAGGCCGGGCGCCAGAAGAGAGACTCTGGACACGTATATCAAGAGGCTCCAGAAGCTGGAAGAGATCGCAAATACCACACCGGGCGTCGAATCATCCTACGCCATCCAGGCAGGCCGCGAGATACGCATAATCGCAAAGCCGGACCAGATATCGGACGATTCCATGCCGATGCTGGCCAGAGACATCTCCAAACGGATAGAGAGCGAGCTCGAATATCCGGGCCAGATAAAGGTAAACGTCATCAGGGAAACGAGAGCGATAGATTACGCCAAGTAGAACACAAAGGGCCCGCAGAGATGCGGGCCCGAGTTTTGAGAACGGAATGCATATAATATATCTGGACAACAGCGCGACAACAAGACCTTCTCCCGAAGCCGCGGAGGCAGCGGAAAGGACCATACGCGCAAACTTCGGAAACCCCTCCAGCCTCTACAGGCTTGGTCTTGACGCGGAGAAAGAAGTAAAGGCCGCAAGGAAGTCTGTCGCGTCCTGCTTCGGTGCTTCGGATACGGAGGTGTTCTTTACCTCCGGCGGCACGGAGAGCGACGACACCGCTCTGTTCGGGGTCTGGGAGTCCAGAAAGAAGCAGGGCAGCAGGATAATAAGCACGGCGGTGGAACATCCCGCGGTCCTAAGGTGCCTGGACGTTCTTAAGGCAAGGGGCGCGGACGTGGTGCTCGTTCCTGTAAAAAGGGACGGGAATCCGGACATGGAGGCGTTTAAGGAAGCTCTTACGGACAGTACCGTGCTTGTTAGCGTCATGCATGTGAACAACGAGACCGGAGCCATCTTCCCGGTCGAAGAGATATCCTCCGTAATACGCAAGAGGTTCGGAAACGACCCGGCCGCAAGGCCTCTTCTGCATTCCGACTGCGTGCAGAGCCTGGGCAAGATCCCTGTGGACGTAAGGAAGACGGGCGTTGATCTTGCGAGCTTTTCCGCGCACAAGATCCACGGGATAAAAGGCAGCGGAGCGCTGTATCTTAGGAGCGGACTTCACATTCCGCCTTTCATCTACGGCGGAGGACAGGAGAAGAATTTCAGGTCCGGCACGGAGAACGTGCCGGGAATAGCTGCTTTCGGAGCTGCGGCGGAGGAACTGAAGCTTCCGGATCCGGCGCCCGCAAAAAAACTTAAGGAACTAATACTAAGCGAGATCCCTGATGTGAGGATCAACTCTCCCGGGGACGGATGCCCGCTGATACTGAACGTCAGTTTCCTTGGATGCAGGGCGGAGGTGCTTCTGCACATGCTGGAGCAGGACGGGATATGCGTATCAACAGGCTCGGCCTGCAGTTCCAAAAGCAAGGGCAGCCACGTGCTGTCCGCAATGGGTCTTTCTCCGGAGGAGATAGAAGGCGCGCTGCGTTTCAGCTTCTGCCGGGACAACACCTTGGAAGAAGTAGAATTCGTTGCGGAAAGACTCGTAAAATACACAAGCGATCAAAGGAGGCTGCGGAGCGCGTTCCGCAAAAGATAGATGCAGGACATAAAAGAGAACGTTTACATAGTACGCTGCGGCGAGACCGCTCTTAAGGGGCAGAACAAACCGTATTTCGAGCGCATGCTGGTCCAGAAGATAAAGAAGATGCTAAAGGGCACCGAAGGCGTAAGCGTAGAGCGCACGGACGGACTTATCTTTGTTAGGACGACTCCGGACATCCCCCGCGAAGACATACTTAAGCGTGTGGGAAGGGTGTTCGGCGTGGATTCCATAAGCCCCGCGCAGGAGATAGACATAACCGGTCTTACTGCGGATGAGGCTCTGGACAAGACCGGGAAGGCAGCCGTTGAGATAATGAACGGCCTTATCGAGTCCAAGGGAATAAAGACCTTTAAGATAGAAGCCCGCAGGGCGGACAAGGCGTTCCCCGTGGAGAGCCCGCAGATAGCAAGGCGCATAGGCGCAAGCGTCCTTAAAGGCTGCAAGGTCCTTAAAGTAGACGTCCACGATCCGGACGCGCTTCTTTTCGTAAATGTCAGGCGCGGCTTCGTATACCTCTACGAGCAGAAGATACTTGCGTTCGGCGGTCTTCCGATCGGAACCAACGGCAAGGGTCTTGTGCTTCTTTCCGGAGGAATCGATTCGCCGGTGGCCAGCTTCATGATGGCCCACAGAGGCATGGTCCTGGAGGCTGTGCACTATCATTCCTATCCGTACACTTCCGAGAGGGCCTGGGAAAAGGTTAAGGACCTTGCAAAGATCCTTACGCTGTACACCGGAAGACTGCGCATCCACAGCATCAACCTTCTTCCCATACAGGAACAGATCGTTCAGAACTGCCCCGAGGATGAGACCACCATACTTGTGCGCCGCTTCATGATGAGGATAGCGGAGCGAATAGCTAAGGCAAACGACTGCATGATGCTGATAACCGGCGAGAACCTGGGGCAGGTCGCCAGCCAGACCGCGGAGGCTCTGGTAGTTACCGACGCGTCAGTCTCGCTGCCGGTCATGAGACCACTGATAGGCATGGATAAGACGCAGATAATGGACATCGCAAGGGAGATAGGCACATTCGAGACATCCATTCAGCCTTACGAGGATTGCTGTACCGTGTTCCTGCCCAAGCACCCGGTCACCAAGCCCAAGCTTGCCAGGATACTGGAATCCGAGAGCAGACTGGACTGCGAGGCCCTTATAGACGCCGCGGTGGCATCAGAAGAGGTAAGCATAATATATCCGGACGACTAGCGAAGCCCGGACGGACGTCCGGACACTTTGAATACAGGGACCGGACTCTCCGGACCGCAAAAGTCTGTACCGTTTCTACCAATACAGCTGTTTACACAAGCAGCTGTTTTTTATTACAATTTTTGCGAGGGTCTCGCCGGCTGCGGGTCGGGTCCGGTCATCATCAAAAGGGGTACTAATATGGATACTACAGCTGCGGCCGGCGCCGGGCAGGACAGGCGTACATATAAAAGGAAAGTAGGCGACATTGGCGAGGAGGCCGCGTGCAGCATGCTGATCCGCGAGGGCATGCGCATACTCTGCCGCAATTTCTACTGCAAGACAGGGGAGATAGACATCATAGCTTTCGATCCCGAGGTGTGCACGCTGGTGTTTACGGAGGTAAAGACCAGAAACAGCAGCGCGTACGGACTTCCATGCGAATTCGTCGGAAAGGACAAGCAGCGCAAGCTGAGGCTTACCGCGGAGTACTATGTTCTGCGCAATCCGCGCTACAGGCAATGCGCCCTCAGGATGGACATCGTGGAGATACTTCAGACGGACAAGGGCCTTTTCGGACGGCACATTAAGAACGCGTTCTGACAGACATTGGGAGGAGAGATGTATTCAAGAGTTCTTACGGCAAGTCTTTACGGACTTTCCGGCGAGCCTACGTGGGCGGAGGTGGACTGTGAGAACGGTCTGCCTGCGTTCAGCGTTGTGGGGCTTGCGGACCAGAGCGTAAGGGAGGCAAGGGAAAGGATAAGGGCGTCCATGGAGAACTGCGGCCTTAGTTTCCCGGCCAAGAGGATAACGGTAAACCTTACGCCTGCGAACAAAAAGAAGGAAGGCAGCCACTACGATCTTCCCGTGGCAGCGGGGATACTTATCTGCAGTCTTAAGGATAAGGTCCTTCCGGGAGCGGCGGATCTTTGCGGCGGGAAAGCCGCATGCATGGGCGAGCTTACGCTGGACGGAAGGGTCAATGCTGTGGACGGAGTGCTGCCAATGATAATGGGACTTAAAAAGCGCGGGGTGGACAAGTTCTTCATACCTGAAGCCTGCTTGCCGGAGGCCATGCTGGTAAAGGACGTTTATCTTTATCCGGTCAGCAGCATCACTTGTCTTGCGGATCACATTACAGGGATGGAAAGCATAAGCCCGGTAAAGGGAGGCAGTGCGCAGGTCGTTCCTTCAGGGACAGACGTTCCTGATTTCGTGGACATAAAAGGTCAGGACCATGTAAAAAGAGCGGCGCAGATCGCTGCCGCAGGAATGCACGGCATGCTCATGGCGGGGCCGCCCGGCACAGGCAAGACAATGATTGGAAAGCGCATACCGGGGATACTGCCCAAACTTACTTACGACGAGATGCTGGAAGTTACGCAAGTTTACAGCGCGGCCGGAGAGCTGAAGAACGGCCAGTCACTTATAAGCGAAAGACCGTTTCGCGCGCCGCATCACAGTGTTACCAAGGCTGCTCTTATAGGAGGCGGAGGAAGACCGAGGCCGGGAGAGATATCGCTGGCTCACCGGGGCGTGCTGTTTCTGGACGAGATCGCAGAGTTCCAGTCGCACATCCTGGATTCTCTCCGTCAGCCGCTGGAGGACGGTTTCGTAGTGATCAACAGACTCAATACCAGAGTGTCGTTTCCTGCCAAGTTCATGCTGGTGGCAGCCATGAATCCATGCAGATGCGGTTACTACGGCGATCCAGTAAAGCAGTGCACTTGCACGGAACACGAACGCAGACAGTACGCAGGTAAGATATCCGGGCCGCTCATGGACAGGATAGACCTTCATGTAAGCGTCCAAAGACCGATTTACGACGACATCAACATCGGAAACGCAAAGTCCGCGGTATCCAGCTCAAAGCTCAGGGAGGGTGTTGAGAACGCTATGGCCATTCAAAAAGAGAGATACGCCGGGGAGGTATAAAGTACAACTCGCAGCTCAACGCCGTGCTGCTGGAAAAATACTGCGTTCCGTCCGCTGCCGGAAAGAAGATACTCAAGGCGGCCTTCGAAAAGTGGCATCTATCCGCAAGATCCTACCACAGGATGCTTAAGCTTGCCCGCACCGCCGCGGATCTGGACGGGAGCGCGGACATTACTGAAAAACACATACTGGAAATACTTAACTACAGGTTCCCGGGCGATCTGTTCGGCGACAGATTCTGACGTGGAAAAAAAAGACTATGGAAATAAAAACAATAAATAAAGAAGACGGGGCATACCCGGAGCACCTCAGGAGCATACAGAAAGCACCGGAAGTGCTGTATTACATAGGAAACATAGAGCTAATTACACATCCGCTGGTAGCTATCGTAGGCACCCGGCGCTGCTCAGCGTACGGAAGGTGGGCGGCGGAAGGAATTGCCGCAAGAGTCGCTGCCTGCGGGATACCTGTTGTAAGCGGAATGGCGGAGGGGATAGACAGCGCCGCGCACATAGGATGCATCAAGGCCGGAGCACCTACTGTAGCGGTGCTTGGGACAGGCATAGACATATGCTTTCCAAAGAGCAACCTGGATCTGTACCGAAGGATAGCGGAAGACGGGCTGATCCTTTCCGAGTATCCGCCGGGCGTAATGGGAAACAGATGGATGTTTCCCGAAAGGAACAGGATAATAAGCGGCCTTGCAAAGAGCGTAGTCGTTGTGGAAGGAACGCTTAAGAGTGGATCCATGATAACAGCGGGTCTTGCTCTGGAACAGGGCAGGGACGTATATGCCGTTCCCGGAAACATCAATCAGCCGGGGAGCGCCGGAGTAAATAAGCTTATAGCTGACGGAGCCTGCCCCATACTGGACATGGACAGCGCCGCGCAGACCCTGGGGCTTTCGGGCGCAAAGAAACTAAGACGCATAGAAGCGCTCTCGGAAGAAGAGAAACTGGTACTTGCAGCGGTGGCAGAGGATCCCGGGATCAGCCCGGATAAAGCAGCGCTTAAGACTGGTCTGCCGGTAGCCGACGCACTGGCGTATCTTGGCGTTCTGGAACTTAAGGACCTTGTTTTCTCCAGGGGACAGAGATACTATCCTGAAAATTAAGGCACAAAAATAATTATCTGATTCTTGACAAACTCTTCTATAAGTATTTATATAGAAGGAAAATGATGACGAGCGAAAGGAGCGCCGATGGCTGCCAAGAGATCACTTGTAATAGTAGAGTCGCCTTCCAAGGCAAAGACTATAAGCAAATTTTTAGGAAGCAGATATAACGTAATGGCTTCGGTAGGACACATCAGAGACCTTCCCAAAAGCCGCATGGGCGTTAAGATAGAGGATAATTTCGAACCCGAGTACATAAACGTACGCGGCAAGGCGCAGCTTATAAAGGACCTTAAGACCGCCGCTTCGGAATCTGACAAGGTCTATCTGGCAACGGACCCCGACCGCGAGGGCGAGGCCATCTCCTGGCACATCTGCAGTCTTCTTGGAATAGACCCCAAGGACGCCAACCGCATTGAGTTCCACGAGATAACCAAGCCTGCGGTATCTGCTGCAATAGAGCATCCGCGTTCCATCAATCTGGATCTTGTGGACGCTCAGCAGGGCAGAAGAGTAATAGACAGAGTCGTGGGCTACGGCATAAGCCCGGTGCTTTGGAACAAGGTCGCAAGAGGCCTTTCCGCCGGACGCGTGCAGTCTGCGGCTTTAAAGATAATCTGCGACAGAGAAGACATCATCGACAATTTCGAGCCTAAGACCTTTTTTGCCATCTCCGCGGATCTGGCAGCGGATACCAGCACTCCGCAGAAGACCAAAAGGACCACGTTCAACGCCAAACTGGACAAGATAGACGGAAAGCGCATTGTTGTTCCGGACGAAAAGAACGACGCTACCATCTGCCGCAAGGAAGACGCGGATAAGATAGCGGAGGACCTCAGAAACGGCAAGTACACCGTACTGTCAGTGGAGAACAAGCAGACCCAGACCAAGCCCTACGCGCCTTATACCACAAGCGTTCTTCAGCAGGATGCTTCCGTAAGGCTGGGTTTTGCGCCTAAAAAGACCATGCTGATCGCTCAGCAGCTTAACGAAGGCATCAACGTAAAAGGACAGGGCCACGTAGGTCTCATAACCTACATGAGAACGGACTCCGTACGCGTCAATCCGCAGGCGGACGCCGCGTGCAAGCAGCTCGTCAGAGAGCGTTACGGCGACGATTACGTAGGCAGCGGAGCATTCTCCAACAAGCGCCAGAACACCCAGGACGCTCACGAAGCCATAAGGCCAAGCAACGTCAATCTTCTGCCGGAGAATCTCGAAAGCTCGCTCACATCCGATCAGTACAAGCTTTACAGGCTCATCTGGTCGCGCTTCGTGGCAAGCAGAATGTCCGCGGCGGTCTTCGACGCGATGGGCGCGCAGATCGGATGCGGAAAGTACGAACTTAAGGCCTACGGC
>JAFWVZ010000072.1 GCA_017523605.1 Bacillota bacterium
CCGTGGGCTCCGTAATGCGTCCCATCTCCGACCACTACAAGGTCTCCAGGGCCAAGCTGGCGTACATAATCGACGCTACGGCGGCTCCGATATGCATAATCGCGCCGATCTCCAGCTGGGCGGCGGCGGTGTCGTACGCGGTTCCGGAATCATATAACATCAACGGTTTCTCCATGTTCATAAACACCATACCGTACAACATGTACGCGCTGGTGACGCTTGCGATGCTGATAGGCCTTACGCTTCTTAAGGCGGACTACGGTCCGATGAAGCTGCACGAGGCCAACGCCGCCAAGGGCGACCTGTTCACCACGGGCGACCTGCCCTACGACGAGAGCAGCACCCAGGAAGAGAAAGAGGGCGCCAGGGTATCGAATCTGGTGGTCCCGGTCGTTGCACTGATAATCAGTTGCATACTCGGAATGCTCTACACCGGCGGTTTCTTCTCCGGCGAGACACTCAGAAACGCTTTCGCGAACGCGGACTCCGCAAGGGGTCTGGTGATGGGCAGCATGTTCGCGCTGCTGATCACGTTCGTGCTCTACGTGTTCGGCGGAGTGCTGAGTTTCAAGGACTTCATGGCGTGCCTGCCGGCGGGCTTCCGCTCCATGTGCGCTCCAATGATAATCCTGATCCTGTCCTGGAACCTGTCCGGAATGACCGGTCTTCTGGGCGCGGCGGACTTCATAGGCGGCGTAATGGACAGCACGGCCGGCGGATTTGCGATGTTCCTGCCGTTCATAATCTTTGTGGTCTCCGTGTTCCTGGCCTTTTCCACCGGAACCAGCTGGGGCACGTTTACGATACTTATCCCGATCGTCTGCGGCGTGTTCGCCCAGAGCCGCGAGATGCTGGTAATTTCAATATCCGCGTGCCTGGCCGGAGCCGTATGCGGCGATCACTGCTCGCCCATCTCCGACACCACGATAATGTCCTCGGCCGGAGCTCACTGCAACCACATAAACCACGTTACCACTCAGATCCCGTACGCCTTTACGGCGGCCGCGGTAAGCGCCGTGGGCTACCTGATCGCCGGAATAATAGGCTACAAGGCAGGAAATGCGCTCGCCATGATAGCTACGCCAATAGCGCTGGCGCTTATGATACTGGTGCTGGTGGTAATAAAGAAACGCGGAAAAGCCTGACAGACAAGACGCCGCGTAATTAAATACGCGGCTAAGCGTAAGACAGGCTGCCCTGATCCAAGATCTCAGACCATGCAAGCCCGGGTCCAAGGCCCGGGCTGTTTCATTCCTTTGTAAGTTCATGGTATGCAGCCGGATCATTCCGCAGCAGGCAGGGCTTGTTTTTCTTTTATTCTGTAGCAGTCTGCCCGCGGATTATGATATAATACACAATTACTATGGAAAAGAATAACAGGGAAAACGAAATAAACCGCCGAGTAGGCGAAAACATCACACGTGAGGTACTTACCGGAGAGCGCGCGCTTTTCCGCGGCAAGGACCTGGTAATAAACGAATGCATATTCGAGGACGGCGAGTCTCCGCTTAAGGAGAGCGAGAACATAGACATCTCCGCAAGCCTGTTCCGCTGGAAATACCCCATCTGGTACAGCAGAAACGTAAAGGTTAAGGAGTGCAGCTTCTTCGAGATGGCCCGCGCCGGCATCTGGTACACGGACAACGCGTCGTTTACGGACTGCATGTACGAGGCCCCCAAGGGCTTCCGCCGCTGCAAAGGCCTTAGTCTTAACAACGTAAGCTTCTCCAACGCCTCTGAAACGCTGTGGCACTGCGACGGCGTGGAACTGGTAAATGTGTCCGCCAGAGGCGACTACTTCGGCCTGGACACTAACAACGTCCGCGCAAAGGGGCTTAAGCTCTTCGGCAACTACTGCTTCGACGGCTCCAGGAACGTAGTCATCGAGGATTCGCAGCTTCTGTCCAAGGACAGCTTCTGGAATACAGAAAACGTTACGGTGCGGAACACTTTCATAACCGGCGAGTACCTGGGCTGGAACGCAAAGGACCTTACGCTGGAGAACTGCAAGATAGAGAGCCTTCAGGGGCTGTGCTACATAGACAACCTGGTGCTTCGGAACTGCAGGCTGGTAAACACCACGCTGGCGTTCGAGTACTCCACGGTGGACGCGCAGATAAGCGGCAAGGTGGACAGCGTGCTGAATCCCAAGGGCGGCATCATAAGGGCGGATCACATAGACGAGCTTATAATCGAAAAGGACAAGGTGGACCCGTCGGCCACTAAGATAATAGTAAGATAGGGCAGTAACGGCATACAGCCGGAAAACCGTTCATAACATAAAACAAGCCGAAAAGGCTAAAAAGAACAGCCGAAAAGGCGGCAAAAGCACACTATAATGTACGATTTTGATACTATAACAGACAGAAGCGGCACTTATGCCATAAAATGGGACTACGCGCACGGCGATCTTCCGATGTGGGTGGCGGACATGGACTTCCGCACCGCGCCGGAGGTGGAGGCCGCTATTGTCGAAAGAGCCCGTCACGGGATCTACGGCTACACGGATCTTCCGGACGAATGGCGCAATGCATACGCCGGATGGTGGGAACGCCGTCACGGCCTTAAGATAGACCCGGAGTGGCTGGTCTTCTGCACGGGAGTGGTCCCGGCCATCTCCAGCATGGTCCGCAAGCTTACGACTCCTGCGGAAAAGGTCCTGGTGCAGCCGCCTGTCTACAATGTTTTCTGGAACTGCATAGAAAACAGCGGACGCGTGCCGCTGGAAAGCCCTCTGGTGCTTAAGGACGGCCGCTACGAGATGGACTTTGAGGATCTGGACGCCAAACTGGCGGATCCTCAGTGCACGCTCATGCTCCTCTGCAACCCGCAGAACCCCTCCGGCCGCATCTGGACTAGAGAGGAACTGGCAAAGGTGGGAGAACTTGCCGCAAAGCACGGCGTAACGGTGATATCCGACGAGATCCACTGCGATCTGTGCGATCCCGGCTTCGAATATGTGCCGTTCGCTTCGGTCTCGGAGCTGTGCAGAGACATAAGCGTTACCTGCGTGTCCCCCACAAAGACTTTCAATCTGGCAGGACTCAACAGTTCCGCGGTGTTCGCGGCGGACGAAAGGCTGTGCCACAAGGTGTGGAGGGGCATAAACACGGACGATGTGGGCGAGCCCGGAGCCTTTGCGGTGCCTGCCACCATAGCTGCTTTCGAAAAAGGCGAGCCCTGGCTTAAGGAACTGTGCGCATACATAGCGGAAAACAAGCGCCTGCTGGGAGAATTCCTGGCTGCAAACATACCGGAGATCAAACTGATAGAAGGCCACGCCACGTATCTGTGCTGGCTGGACATAAGGAAACTTACGGAGGACGACGCAGCCTTCCAGAAATTCCTGAGGAAGAATGCCAAACTGTTCGTATCCGCTGGCAGCGCCTACGGCGCGGCGGGGAAAGGATTCCTGCGAATCAACATGGCCTGTCCGAAAGCGCTTGTAAAGGACGGTCTTGAGCGAATGCGCAAGGGCGCCGAAGCCTGGAAAAAGGGTGCGCGCTGACATAAAGCAGCCGCAGCGCATGCCTAAAGCCAAGGCAAACGGTAAGGCCCGCAAACACAGCAACTGACATTCGGTTACAAGCCGTTAAGCCTTTAAATTTCAAAGGAGATAAACAATGCCTATCAGAATACCTAAAGATCTGCCCGCATCACAGACTCTTCAGAACGAAAACATATTCGTAATGGATTCGGAGCGCGCAACCACTCAGGACATAAGGCCGCTGCGCATACTCATCCTTAACCTTATGCCCACAAAGATCGTAACGGAGACACAGCTTGCAAGGCTTTTGGGCAACACCCCCATTCAGATC
>JAFWVZ010000073.1 GCA_017523605.1 Bacillota bacterium
TGAATACCATTTCGCCGTACTCGGCTTTTTCCGCGGCGATGAAATCCTTAACTGCCTGAACGCCGGGCATCGCAGCGGAGCAGGAGTGCGCCGCCACAAGCATTGCTGCCTCCGCGCTGCCGAATTCCAGAGCCTTCTCCAGAGGCCATCCTTCCATAAGTCCGTAGAAGAACGCGGAAGCGTAGCCGTCTCCGCCGCCGAAAGACTTAAGAAGCTTTACTGGGAAAGGCTTTACAAGGTAACGGGCGCCGTCGTGGTTGTAGGCGACGGAGCCTTCCTTGCCGTGCTTTATTATTACCAGCTTATTGCCTTTTTCGTGCCAGTATCTGGCTACGGCTTCGTCGTCCTTTTCCGCAAGGCCCGCAAGGCGTCCGGTAAGGTCGAATTCGTCGCGCGATCCTATCACAAGATCGCTCTGCTCGGCAACGGTCTGATAGTAAACGGAGATCTCGTCCAGAGACTTCCAGATGTATTCGCGGTAGTCTATGTCGAAGATGACGGGTATTCCGTTCTTTTTGGCAAGCTTAACTGCCTTAAGCGCAGCTTCTCTGGAGGGGCTCTTGCACAGCGCTGTTCCGGAGATCAGTATGGCCTTTGCGCTGCAGATGTAATCTTCGTCTACGTCTTCCGGGGAGAGGGAAAGATCCGCGGCTCCTTCGCGGTACATCAGTATGCTGCTCTCCGTAGGGCTTTTTATTTCCGTAAAGGTAAGGCCCATCTTTTCGCCGTGCTCGGCGCGGAAGATGTGGCTGGTGTCTATGCCTTCGTTCTTAAAGTAATCTATCGCGTAGTCGCCGAAGCTGTCCTGTGCCACTCTGCCTATGAAACCGACTTTCTTTCCCAGTCTGGAGAGTCCTACGGCTATGTTCGCGGGCGAACCGCCTATGTACTTCTTAAAAGTTGCGCTCTCTGCGAGAGTGCAGTTTATTTCTATGGGATTGAAGTCCAGGGCTACTCTTCCTACGGCTATAAGATCCAGAGGACGGTCGGAACCGAATAAGTCTGCATATGTCATTGGTATTTCTCCTTTATAAATTGTTGAGTTAATGGTATTTTTTTATCAACTTAACATTAGTTTAAGCAAGTTTAGCGGCTCAGTCAATGATCCGGTGCCGATAAAACGATAAAAAAGAGCCTGTTTATGTGTGCGGGCGCAAAAAACGTTATGTTTTTGGTAGGTCTTACTTGCCGATCAGTTCGAAATCCCTGGATCTGATAAGGCGCATCATCTCCATGGAGTCGCTGGGAACTTTGGAAGTAATTATGCCTCCGCGCGCAACATCCTCCGGACGGTGGCAGTCGGAACCAGAAGTCGCTATGAGCCCGAACTGCTCGGCGTATTCCGCCGCTCGTTTGTTGTAGCTCTCGTGGCGGGGGCTGGTGTTGATCACCTCCACGCCGTCCAGATAGCATGCTATGGCCGGAGTGCATCCGTGTCTGTAGGGATGGGCCTGGATTATCAGGCATCCTTCGGCCTTGGCGATGGGTGCGAAATTGGCTATTCCCATACGGAACACATCCTCGGGGTCGGAAAGTATGTCGTTCTTCCATCCGTAGAAGAGGTAATCGTTCTCGCTCTCATCGAAGCGGAGCTCCGCTCCTTTAAACACTTTGATCCCCTGTTTTTCGCCTTCTTCCTTAAGACGTTTGTACCCGTCCAGGAAAGGGTGTATCCTGTCGCATGATGCTGCCGGATCTATTCCGAGATAGTCGAAGGTGGTTCTGTTGTAATGATCCGTGGCTATTACAGCGCTGTATCCCGCCTGCTTGTACGCGGCGATTATCTCCGCGGCCTGCATGTGGCCGCATCTGCTTACGTGTTTAGTGTGAAGGTGTGTCTCTATCCTGTACATGTCGTATGCCTACCTTGCTATTATCAGTTCCGTGTCGGTCTTGGCGCACAGAATCCTCAGGTCTTCCGGACAGGTATCGTCCGTTATGAGGGTATCAACGTCCGTTAGCTTTGCGTAGCTCATAAGCCCGTTGGAACCGTATTTAGACGCGTCGCACATCAGTATGTGCGTTTCGCTCTGCTTCATGGCCACCTGCTTTATCTCGTACTCCAGGTAGGTCTTTACATTAAGCTTCCCGTCCGTGGATATGCCCGTGGCAGCCATGAAAGCCTTGGAAAAGTGGTACCTGCCGAGGAATTCCAGGGTGCTTACATCCGCAAGCGAGTTGGTGCGGCGGTTGAGTATGCCGGGCAGCACTATTATCTCCGCATTGGGCTTCGAATATGCCTGGTTGATTATCTGAAGGTTAGCCGTTATGACGGTTACCTTTATCTCCGGATCGAGCAGCGCCATCATGTGCATGGTGGTAGTGCCCGCGTCTATGAACAGGGTGTCGCCGTTCTTTATCATTCCGACGGCCGTTCTGGAGATGTCCAGCTTTGCGTCCGGCCTTAACCTGGTCCTCTGCGTGAAGACCGGTACGTCCTGTTTCATTGCCGAACGGACGCCGCCGTAGATCTTTTCCACGATCCCGGACTTAGCCAGTGCTGCTACGTCCGCGCGTATCGTGTTTATGGAAACATGGAACTCGCTGCAAAGCTCCGACATGGTCACCGACTGGCGCCTTGCGATGAAGGATGCCATCTCTTTTCTTCGGTTGTCTCGCATGGAACACTCCTTTCTTTTATGCCGTTTTCTAAACTATAAAGCAAGTTAACATTATTGTCAATTAAAGTGGTAAATTTATTAAGTTTTTTTGGTAAAAAGGCGTAAACTTAATAAAAACACACCGACAATTGTTTGACATGACAAAAAGCGGATGCTACAATCGCATTAAAAGTAAGGTGTCTTACTATGAAAAGATGGATCAAGGAGTGAGTCCAAATGTCAGATAAGAAGAAACTGTTCGATACGAAAAAGGTCCGCCTGGGCATAGCGCCGATAGGCTGGTGCAACGATGACATGCCGGAGCTCGGCGCGGAGAATACGTTCAAGCAGACGGTCAGCGAGATGGCTCTGGCCGGATTTACCGGCTGCGAGATAGGCAACAAGTACCCGTCGGATCCCGCGGAGCTTAAACGTCAGCTTGACCTTCGCGGCATGAGGATAGCCAGTAGGTGGTTTTCTTCATTCCTGCTTACAAAGCCCTACGAAGATGTGGAAAAAGAGTTCGTTAAGGAACTGGAGTTCCTTGCGGCTGTTGGCGCGGACCGCATAAACGTAAGCGAGCAGAGTTATTCCATACAGGGAAAGACGGATGTTCCAATCCTTTCCGGAGGACATAAACATATAATGGACGACGCGGAATGGGACAGGTTCTGCGACGGTCTGAACAAGCTGGGAAGGGTGGCTCTTGCGCATGGATTCAAGCTTTGCTTTCACCATCACATGGGCACCGTTGTACAGACTGCGGAAGAGACCGACAGGATGATGGCAAACACCGATCCAGAGGCAGTGTTCCTCTGCTACGACACAGGGCACTTTACCTTTGCCGGCGAGGATCCCCTTGCAATGCTTAAGAAATATGTAGACAGGGTAGGCCACGTGCATCTTAAGGACATGAGGCTCCCTGTGGTAGAGCAGGCAAGGAAGAATAACTGGAGCTTCCTTACAGCGGTAAGGAACGGCGCATTTACCGTCCCCGGCGACGGCGGCGTGGATTTCGATCCGGTATTCGAAGTGCTGTCCAAAGCCGGGTATTCCGGATGGCTTCTTGTCGAGGCCGAACAGGATCCCGCCAAGGCGGATCCTCTGGAATACGCCATTAAGGCCAGAAAGTACATAGCGGAGCACACAGGGCTCTGACGCATCGGAAACAGGAGGTCCCAAATGACTTACATGAACAGGAACGCCGAGCTTAAGCGAGGCTATAACGTCTACATAGACGCCTCGGCGGACGATCAAGGCACGCAGATGGACGTAGGTCTTCTTGTAATGGAAGAAGGCGACCGTTTCGTAATAGAAGAGCCCGAAAAGGAGTGCGCGGTACTGTTGTTCGAGGGCAATGTAACATATTGCTGGGATGGACGCGTATGCGAAGCCGAAAGGCCGGACTGCTTCCGTTACGAGGCATACTGCCTGCTGGCGCCGCGTAGGATGCATGTCGAGATAGTCGCTCACGCACACAGCGAGCTCTACATCCAGAAAACAGTAAACGACAGGGATTATGAGGCTGTAATGTTTACTCCCGATAAGGTCCAGACCCAGCATGCCGGAGCAAACGGCGAGCTGATGGGCTGCATGAAGAGGGAGATAAAGACCTTCTTTGACTACGACAATGCCCCGTTTTCCAACATGGTGCTCGGAGAGGTCCTCAGTTATCCCGGAAAATGGTCCAGCTATCCTCCCCATTATCATCCGCAGCCGGAAGTCTATTTCTATAGATTCGACTATCCCAAGGGGTTCGGCGCAGGTTTTGCCAACGGAGAGATATATAAAACAGAACATAACGGCATGAGCATAATAAGGGAGGGCTTCCATTCGCAGGTGACTGCTCCGGGTTATGCCATGTGCTATTCCTGGGGCATACGCCATCTGGACGGAGATCCCTGGCTCAAGACCAGGATAGACGATCCGGATCACGAATGGCTCTGGAAAAATGATGCCAACGATCACATATTCAAAGGCTAAGGAGGTAATGCATGAAGACCGTAAGACTGACCATGGCTCAGGCCCTGGTAAGATTTCTGGAGAATCAGTACATAGCCTACGACGGAAAGGAGCACCGCTTCGTTGAAGGTGTGATAATGCTTCCCGGACACGGCAACGTGGTAGGTCTGGGACAGGCTCTTGCGCAGGAGGCGCACGGACTTAAGGTCTGGCAGGGCAAGAACGAGCAGGGCATGGCTCATACCGCTGTCGCCTTTGCAAGGCAGATGAAGCGCAAGAAGATAATCGCGGTCACCAGTTCCGTAGGGCCCGGCGCCGCAAACATGGTCACGGCGGCAGCCACCGCTACAGCCAACAACATACCGGTGCTTATACTGCCCGGCGACGTGTATGCGTGCCGTCAGCCGGACCCGGTGCTGCAGCAGGTTGAGCAGATCCACGATCTTTCGCTCTCTACCAACGACGCGTTCCGTCCGGTATGCCGCTACTGGGACCGTATAGTAAGGCCCGAGCAGCTGATGAGCGCCATGATAAGCGCCATGAGAGTCCTGACAGACCCGGCGAACACGGGGGCCGTATGCATAGCCATGCCGCAGGACGTGGAAGGCGAAGCTTACGACTACCCGGAGAACTTCTTCAGAAAGAGAGTACACAGGCTTGCCAGAAGGCTGCCGGAACCGGAGGCGGTCGCCGAGGCTGCGGAAGTTATCAAGGCTGCGAAGAAACCTGTAATGATATGCGGCGGCGGAGTGCGCTACAGCGAGGCTCACGAAGAGTTCAGAGAATTTGCGGAAAAGACAGGCATCCCCTTCGGCGAGACCCAGGCGGGTAAGAGCGCCGTCGTATGGGACCATTGCCTTAACCTCGGCGGCATAGGTGTTACCGGATGCTCGGCCGCCAACGAGATAGCAAAGGAAGCCGACGTGATCATAGGCGTCGGAACAAGATATACGGACTTCACAACTTCTTCCAAGTGGCTGTTTAAGGACGGTGCAAAATTCGTAAACATAAATGTTTCCGAGTTCCAGGCGGTCAAGATGGATGCCGCCGTGCCTGTAGTTGCGGACGCCAAGAGGGCTCTTCCGGCACTGCTTAAGGCTCTGGACGGCTACAAGGCGCCGTATAAGGGAGAGATAGAAGCCGCAAGGGACCGCTGGAAAAAGGAGCTTGCAAGGCTGGACGGCATAACCTTCGGACCGGACTATGTGCCGGAAGTAAACGATGCCAACGCGAAGTCCGCGTTCAAGTTTGCGGAGGACATGGGAGCGGATCTTACCCAGACTGCTGTCCTTGGCGTCATAAACGAGTGCATAGACCCCGAGGATGTAGTAATAGGAGCTGCCGGATCTCTTCCCGGAGACATGCAGCGTATGTGGAGGCCTAAGGCCGTAGATACTTACCATATGGAGTACGGGTACTCCTGCATGGGCTACGAGGTGTCCGGAGCGCTGGGCGTTAAGTACGCGGTGCCGGATCACGACGTTTACGCCATGGCGGGCGACGGAAGTTTCATAATGCTGCATTCCGAGATGCTTACCGCGCTTCAGGAGCATAAGAAGATAAACATCTGTCTGTTCAACAACGCAAGCTTCGGCTGCATAAACAACCTGCAGGTTGGCCACGGCAACGATACTCTCTGCACGGAGCTAAGGTTCCGCGGCGAGGACGGAGCACATTCCGGAAAGTTCATGCCTGTGGACTTTGCTAAGATAGCGGAAGGCTACGGATGCAAGGGCTACACCATCCACACGCTGGACGAGCTGCGCAGGGCGATAGCGGACGCCAAGAAGGTAGAAGGCGTTCCGGTGCTCTTCGACATAAGAGTTCTTCCGAAATCCATGACAGAGGGCTACGGATCCTGGTGGAGAGTGGGCGATACCGAAGTAAGCGAGAACCCCAGGAACACCGCTGCATACAAGGATCATCTGGAGCACGTAAAAGACGCGCTCAAGTTCTGATCCCGCTCATAGTGTCACAATAGGTCAGTAAACCATTAAGGAGGCAATAAATTGGACAAGGTTCTTAAGATAGGAATAGTAGGCTGCGGAGCCATCGGCAAGGATCACTGCCGCAGGATCATGGAAAAAGTGCCTGGGGCTACTGTGGTCGCAGTAAGCGACTACGTTCCGGCGGCCGCGGACGATCTTGCCGCTAAATACGGCATCAGGTCCTTCGGAAACGACTGCAAAGGTATGATAGCGGACCCGGAAGTGGAAGCAGTAGTCATCACTTCCATAGACCCCACTCATCATGATTATGTAATGGAGACACTGAAGTACAAGAAGTGGTGTTTCTGCGAAAAGCCGCTGTCCCAGAACGCTAAGGACTGCGAGGACATAATCAACAGAGAGCTGGAGATAGGAAAGCGCATGGTACAGGTAGGATTCATGCGCCGCTACGACCGCGGCTACGCGGAGATGAAGCGCATAATAGACTCCGGTGAGATAGGAGCTCCGCTGCTTATCAAGGCCTGCCACAGGAACGTATCCCAGGGACCCGGCTTTAAGACCGAGAACGGCATTACCAACGTGGCCATCCACGAGCTGGACATCTGCCGCTGGCTGCTGGGCGATGAGTACGAAGACGCCCAGTGCGTGCGCGTAAGGCAGAGCGCTAACTCTAACAAAGGCTACGATAATCCGCAGGTAGTGCTTCTCAGGACCAAGAAGGGCTGCTTCATAGACGTGGAGGTGCAGGTTGCCGACGGCTACGGTTACGACATCCAGTGCGAGGTGGTCTGCGAGAACGGTACGGTCAAGCTTCCGGATCCCTACGCCGTGGTGCGCAGGAATCGTCCTGCAGGTTGGGACAGTGTTGCTCCGGCGGAGTGCATGCCTATCATGACGGATTGGAAGGAACGTTTCATAGAGGCATACGACATAGAGCTCTGCAGTTGGGTGGAGACCATTCACGCAGGGGAGCTTAAAGGACCCTCCGCATGGGACGGCTATGTGGCCTGCGTTGCCGGAGACGCTCTTAACGCGTCCCGCGGAACATCGCAGTTCCTTAAGGTGCAGACGATGGAGAAGCCGGATCTTTACAAATAGACA
>JAFWVZ010000074.1 GCA_017523605.1 Bacillota bacterium
AGACCAGAACGTTACGGGACTCTTGGAAACGGTCCTGAACTCATCGACGGAAAGGATCTGTCCTTAGCTGGTGCTTACTCTGTAGCACACTGTAGCGTCCTTGTCGTCGTCCCTGGCGTAGATGATGAAGTTGCCGAAGGCGATTCCTCTGATGTTGGCTCCGGTCACGACAGGTTCCACTGTGCCGTACTTTTCGTTGTACAGCCAGAGTGCCGGAACTCCGTTGTTCGGGTAGGAGAACAGAACGCATCTGCTTGCGTAGTCGATGAACTTGTAGTTAGCGGCGTTGAATCCGCTGCCGAACGCCGCGGCCACGTCGTCCATGTGTTCGGACTTCTCTGCCGAGCGGTCGATCGGATTCAGCTTCCCGAAGAGCTCCGCAAAGTCCTCGTCCGTGTTCTTTATGACCTTAGGACCCTTGCTGGTGCTGTACTTTACGAGCTGGTCCTTATTCTCTATGTAATAGTAGTAGGAGTCTCCTATTACGGTGCCGCGGTTCTCCGTGTTCTTGGCGTGTATGTCCGTGCGGATGTGGATGAAGAGCGCCGCCGCTATGATGGCGACTATGATAAGGAATATGAGGAATCCGGGGATCCTGCGCTTTTTCTTCTCGGGCTCGTCAGAGGCGATCTGAGCGTTCTTTTTCTTATCCTTGGACTTCTTATCCTTTTTGCCTTTTTTATTCGTTACAGGCTCTTCTGGAGCCTCCTGAGGGGCTTCGCTGAGCGCTTCCGCGGCCGCGATACCGCCGGCAGCGGCGACAGGCTGCGTATAATCCGCAGGAGCCGCGTCCTCAGCCGGAGTTTCATATTCGTGAGCCTCGTAAGGCTCTTCCGCGGAGGACTCCTGAACGGGCTCTTCCTCTTCTTCCTCCACGAACCACGACGCCACCGACTTCATGAACTTCTTCTTTTCGGGCGCCTTTTCGTTATTCAGCTGTTCTTCTTTTCTACTCATTATGCGATGCTCTTATTTGCCGCTTTTGTTCTGTTGCGGCCGAATATCTGCACAGTTTACTGTCTGCAGAGTTTCTTTATCATTTCCTCGTAGGATGTATTAGTAAGTTCGTAGGTGCCGGGCATAAGCTTTGTATCGAGCCCGAGCTCTCTGA
The DNA here is from genome assembly GCA_017523605.1 of Bacillota bacterium. Lineage (GTDB taxonomy): Bacteria > Bacillota > Clostridia > Peptostreptococcales > Anaerovoracaceae > RUG13409. The sequence goes on from JAFWVZ010000074.1 coordinate 1,112, forward strand.
GCTTATCCATGAAGGCCTTCTTTTCGTCGCTGGTCATAAGACCGGCCTCTATAAGCTTGTTTACGACCTTGGCCCAGGTCTCGCCTTTAGCGTCGACCTTTATGGTCGCTGTCACCTTTCCGTCCTGCGTACCGGTCTGGGTACCGCCGTCGGGAGGAGTGGTCGTCTCGCCGCCCTGGTTCGGATCGGTAGTTCCGTTGGGGTCCTGCGCGGCGCCCTGGTTGGGATCCGCGGTCCCGTTAGGATCCTGTGTTCCGCCCTGGTTCGGATCGGTCTGCGCGTTCGGGTCTTCCGTTCCGCCCTGGTTCGGGTCGGCAGGCGCGTTCGGGTCCGGATCGGTCGGCTGCACTATCTCTATGTTCTGAGTAATGTTTTCGACGTTTTCCGGCGTAAGATCTATGCCGCTAAAATCCACGTTAGCCGTGTTGGACTGCGGATTCTTGGACGCCAGATACTCCGGATAGGCCATTATCGCAGTGGACCGCCAGATTATGATGCCGGCGGCGGCCAGCAGTATGATTATAGCGACGAAAATGTCGTTTATATCATATATAAAATCTCTGATCTTCTTAAGCATGTTCCCCTCACTGATATCCAATGCTTATATTTATCCCAATTATAAGGTATTATACTACGATTCGCGGAGATTGGCAAACTTTGCTGAAAAAACACACAATGTTTATCAGGACGTTGACAGGGGCTGCGGCCCGGTGTAGTATCGGACGGACGGATCATGAGCCTTAAGGAGGCAGCATGTTTCGTCTTTTTTGTCTTTTCATACTTACGGCTACCGCTGTATACGACGCGGAAAAACTGGAAGTCCCGGACGCGTCCTGCGCGCTGCTCCTGGGGACTGCGGTCATAGCCACCCCTTCGGACGAGCTCCTGGTAAACTCCGTCGCCGCCGCCTGCGTCTGGGCGGTCTACCTTGCGGTACGGGCGCTCTGCTCCGCTATGAAAAGACGCGTCCCCATGGGCATGGGGGACATAAAGCTTCTTAGCATCCTTGCGCTTTCGATGGGCGCCTCTGGTTGTTTCCGGCTGTTCGCGATATCCGGCATCCTGTCCGGCCTGGCCGCCGCCGCGCTTGTCGCAATGAAAAAAGCGGAGACCGGTTCGGAGATCGCTTTCGTACCCTTCATGGCCGCCGCTTACGCTCTTATGCTTTTAGAAGATGTTGATGTTTATGTACCTTGACGCGATTACGCAGCCCAGGTAGACCACCATTACTATTGCGGCCACAGCGTCCACCCTGCCCAGCTTCATCTGGTGCAGTCTGGTGCGCCCCTTGCCGCCGTGATAGCAGCGGGCTTCCATGGCCATGGCCAGGTCGCCTGCTATGCGGAACGCCGATACGAACAGCGGTACAAGCAGCGGGATAAGCGCCTTGGCCTTCTCCTTAAGGTTGCCGTTCTCGAAGTCCGCGCCCCTTGCG
>JAFWVZ010000075.1 GCA_017523605.1 Bacillota bacterium
AGGTCCTTCAACCGTCAGAAACCCTGGAAAAAGCTGCTCGTACTTGTAGCCGGATCTTTTAACAACATCGTCATAGGCATCATCATCTTTACGGTAGTGTTTGCGTATGCCGGATCATATTCTTCTGTTCTTTCGGAAGTCGTGGAAGACAAGCCTGCGGCTAAAGCCGGGATCGTTGCCGGAGACAAGATCGTAGCCGTAAACGGTACCCGCAGCGATGAATGGACCGACATTACGAGGATGATCCAGACCTCCGAAGGCGAAACCGTTGAGATAACAGTCTTAAGGGGCTCCGAGGAAAAGACATTTACCGTAGAAACTTATACGATGGAGAACGGCGCCAAGGGCATCGGCATCGTCTGCAGCATAGAGCACAGCGTAGGTGGAGCTTTAAAGTCCGCGTTCAAGGAGTGCGGGTCGATGATACGCGCCCTGAGGGATTTCTTCGGAAGATTGTTCCGCGGCCAGGCAAGTTCGGACGATGTCGGAAGCGTCATTCAGATAATAGCCATTTCCGGAGACTATGCGGAGCAGTACGGGCTGATAACTGTCATCCATCTTATTGCTCTTGTAAGCGTAAACCTCGGATTCATGAACCTCCTGCCTATACCCGGACTTGACGGCGGCAGGATACTGTTCGTGCTGATCCGCTGGATAACGCGCGGCAAGCTGTCGGAAAAGGTCGAGAACGTCATAAACAACGTGTTCATGATACTTCTGATAGCGCTTATGGTATTCCTGCTATTAAAGGACATAGTCTGGCTTGTAAAATAACAGTCAGGATCTGCAGGGCAGCATGGTAATACATTTTATCTTTTGAAATATGAGCAGCAGTAAAAGTGTTTTTTGCGGAAAAGTAAAGATAGGCGGGGGAGCTCCTGTTTCCGTCCAGTCCATGACGAATACGGATACAAGGGATGTTTCTGCTACGCTTGATCAGATACAAAGACTTGCGGACGCCGGAGCCGACATAGTCCGCTGCACTGTTCCGGACACGCAGGCTGCCGAGGCTTTCGGTATCATAAAAAAACAAAGTCCTGTTCCGCTGGTAGCCGACATCCATTTCGACTACAAACTTGCTATAGCGGCCATCGAAGCCGGCGCAGACAAGATTCGCATAAATCCCGGAAACATAGGATCCCGCGAAAGGGTAAAGGCCGTTCTGGACTGCGCCAAGGATCATGGCATTCCGGTAAGGATAGGCGTTAATTCCGGATCTCTGGAAAAGGATCTTATTACGAAATACGGCGGCGTATGTGCGGAAGCGATATGCGAGAGCGCACTTAATGCCGCTGCTTACGCTCAGGACCTTGGTTTTGAAGACATCGTAGTTTCTCTTAAGTGCTCCGACGTTCAGATGAATCACAAGGCGCATAAGCTTTTCGTTGAGAAATGCGGACTTCCTTTGCATATCGGTCTTACCGAGGCTGGTTTCGGGGAAGAAGGAATGCTTAAGTCTACTGCAGCGCTTTCCGCTCTGCTTCTGGACGGCATAGGCGATACCATGAGGGTGTCGCTTACAGGAGATCCCGTTCAGGAGGTCGTGCTTGCAAATAAGATACTAAGAGCCTGCGGAATTAAGCGCCCGGGGATCGAGTTCGTTTCCTGTCCTACCTGCGGACGTACTCAGGTGGACCTTGCCGCTATAGCGGAAAAAGTTAAGATCCTTCTTTTGCCGTTTTCCGAAAAGCTGGAAAAAGAAGGTAGATCTATTAGAGTTTCAGTCATGGGCTGCGTCGTTAACGGTCCGGGAGAGGCCGGCAATTCCGACTTCGGAATAGCGTGCGGAAAGAACGAAGGCGTCCTGTTCAGGAACGGAAAAGTAGTGGAAAAGCTTCCGGAGTCCATGCTTGCGGATGCTCTTGTTAGATTGGTGGAAGGAAACATCTGACATGGCAAAAGTAGATCCGGATAAAAGAGAGCTGTTCGAAACGATGCCTGTTTACAGAGCCATCCTTGCTCTTGCCATACCCAATGTCATAAACCAGCTGGCAAACGTCATATATAATCTGGCGGACACTTTCTTCATCGGCAAACTGAACAACAGTTCCATGGTAGCGGCTCTTACGCTTACCATGTCCGTGATGATACTTATCACGGCTGTCTCCAATCTGTTCTGCATCGGCAGCTGCGCCGTTATAGCCGCCGCTCTCGGAGCAAAAGACGAAAAGAAAGCCAGGGACGTTGCAACCATGACGCCTATCATGGCACTGGTATTTGCCGTTGTCTTCTGCGTTCTTGTACAGTGTTTCAGAGAACCGATAGCTCTGTATTCCGGAGCTTCGGAAACGAGCCTGGAATATACGATGCAGTATCAGTTCTGGGTCCTGGGCCTTTATCCGATCCCGTTCCTTGTTTCGACATCCATCGGTGCAGGATTAAGAGGCAGAGGCCACGCGAAATACGAGATGTACGGACTTACTCTCGGCAACGTCCTCAACATCATCCTGGATCCCGTATTCATCTTCGTGTTCGGTATGGGTGTATCCGGCGCGGCTTTAGCCACGTTCCTTTCTACCGTCATATCCTGCACGTTCATGATAGTCATAGCCAGAAGAGTACATTCGAAAGAGGCTATATACAGCCCGCTTAAAGGATTCAGATTCAACTGGAGCTACGCTAAGAGCATTGTTACTACCGGTTTCCCCGCGTTTTTACATTCCGTTCTCGCGAGCGTAGTAAATACATTCAATCTGAACCAGATCAAGAAGTATTCCGACGCGGCTGTTGCGGCATACGGCATCTGCAGAAAGATAGAGCATACCTTCGGGCAGGTCGTGATCGGGCTTTGCCAGGGCACCATTCCGCTCATTTCGTACAATTACACCAATAAGAACCATCAGAGGCTTACCGAGGTACGGAAGAAATCCATAATCCTGATAATCATCTGGGCGGCTATCTCCGTAGCTATCATACTTCCGTTTGCAAGGCAGATAATGCGCCTGTTCATAGAGGACGAAGCGACTGTAAACTTCGGCATTCCGGTAGTAATGATGTACGCTTTCCTGCCTCTTACCATGGGGTACAACAACAATTCCAGAACGACTCTTCAGTCCCTGGGTAAAAAGAAGATTTCTTCGCTGTTCTCCATACTCAGGCAGATACTCATAACCGTTCCGCTGATCATAATTGCTGACAGGTATTTCGGATTCTACGCCATATGCGCAGTACCTCTGATCGCGGACATAATCACAGACGTAGTAGCGTCGTTCATACTGCGCAGGACCCTCAGGGACATTAAGGCGGATTTCGAGAGCGGCAAGGAAATAACGCTTTGAGGTGCAATTGTAGAAAAACACTTGAAATTTTAAGATTTTATGATATAGTATTCCAGTAAGTTATCGCAGAAGTGAGGCAAAGGCCTCACTTCTCTTGTTTGATAAGGAAATGGCTAAGAAAAAAATAACGGAATTAGTTTCCGGATGGATGGAAGAATACGGACCGCAGAACGGCTATGAGCTGTCCAGATGCGAGTTCGTAAAAGAGGCCGGCACCTGGTACTTAAGGGTCTATGTGGACAAACTGGAGGAAGGTTGTTACGGCTGGATGAGCTCCGACGACTGCGAGACCGTAAGCAGGTTCCTGTCTGAAAAACTGGACAAGGACGACCCGATCTCCCAGAATTATTATCTGGAAGTAAGCAGCCCCGGCCTTGACAGGCCGCTTATCTCCGAAAAGGATTTCGAGCGTTTTAAGGGCAGCAGGATAGAGGTAAGGCTCTACGAGCCCATCGACGGAAAAAAACTGCTGGAAGGCGAGCTTTTAGGCCTTTCAGACGGTATTGTAAGCATAAAGGACGATAAAGGCAAAGAGATCTGCGTGCCCAGAGATAAAGCGGCTAAGATCAATCTTGCGGTAGTATTTTAGGAGGATACTGAAAAATGAACCTTGAGTTTCTGGAAGCATTAGACGATCTGGAAAGAGAAAAGCACATGTCCAAGGACATGCTGATCGACGCAATAGAGAGCGCGTTGGTCTCCGCGTACAAAAAGAACTACGGAACTTCCCAGAACGTCCGCGTTGACATAGACAGGCAGACAGGCGACATAAACGTCTTCATGAGACGCGACATTGTCGAGGAAGTAGAGGATCCGTTCTCCCAGGCTTCTCTTGAGGAGGCGCAGGAGATAGACCCCGAATACGAGATCGGCGACGTAATAGAATACATGGTAACACCTATGGACTTCGGCCGCATTGCCGCCCAGACTGCCAAGCAGGTAGTCATCCAGAGAATAAGAGAGACCGAGCGCGGAATGATCTACGACGATTACATTACGCGTCAGACCGAGGTCGTTACCGGCATCGTCCAGAGGATCTCCAACGGCACAGTGTTCGTTAACATGGGCCGCGCGGAAGGAATACTCTCCGCAAACGAGCAGATCCCAGGCGAGCGCTACAGAGTAGGCGAAAGGCTCAAGGTCTATGTTATGGACGTTAAGCGTTCCACCAAAGGACCCCAGGTATTCCTTTCCAGGACCCACCCCGGACTCGTTAAGAGGCTCTTCGAGCTTGAAGTTCCCGAGATCCAGGAAGGCATCGTAGAGATAAAGTCCGTCGCAAGAGAGGCAGGCTCCAGAAGCAAGATCGCCGTCTGCACTTACGACGAGAACGTGGATCCCGTTGGTTCCTGCGTAGGTCCCAGAGGCCAGAGAGTACAGGCTGTCGTTGACGAGCTCAATGGCGAAAAGATAGACATAATCAACTGGTCCGACGATCCCGGAAGGATGATCTCCGCAGCGCTGTCTCCGGCAAACGTGGAGATGGTACTGATAAACGAGAACCCCGAGGAAAGATCGGCGCTCGTAGTAGTTCCTGATTATCAGCTGTCTCTTGCCATAGGCAAGGAAGGCCAGAACGTAAGGCTTGCTGCAAGACTCTGCGGCTGGAAGATAGACATCAAGAGCCACAGCAAGTGGGACGAGATGGAAAAGGCCGCTGCTGCCGAGAAGGAAGCTCAGGAAGCCGAAGCTGATCAGGAGGCAGAGGGAGATGCACCCGCCGAGCTTTCCGCTTCCGCGGTGAAGCGTCTTAAGAAGGCCGAGCTTATTGCTCTCGCGGAGGAAAAAGGCGTAGAGATCGACCCCAAGTCCACTAACGCCGAGATGGCAGACGCCATCATTGCCGCGATGGAGAAATAAATGGAACGCATCGATCACGTACCCGAAAGAAGATGCATAGCCAGCAGACGTTCTTTTCCGCAGTCAGAGCTGATCAGGATAGTCAGCACCCCGGAAGGTCTTAAGCCCTGGGAAAAAGGACTGAGCGGAAGGAGCTGCTACATATGCAGGAACAGCGAGTGCGTGGAAACAGCATTTGAAAAGAACTGCTTTGCCAGAAGCCTAAGGAAAGAAGTCAGAAAGACAGAGCTGGCAGAGCTTAGAAAACGTATCGATATTAAAGATTGAACAGTACGGGAGATGTTTTATGGCAGAAGAAACTAAAGTAGTTAAAAAGGATACCAAGAGCGATCAGGCAAAGACCGGCGCTTCCAAGGTACAGATAAGGCAGGTGGACATAGCCATCATCCAGGCCCAGCGCGAAAAAGCGATGAAAGAGGGTCAGAAGAAGGCAGAAGCCAGTCAGAAGAAGGCCGCTCCGGCGGTCAGGAAGGAGACGGCCCAGCAGGCTCCGAAAGGTTCGCCTGTTCCCAGATCCGCTGTTCCTGTAGGAAAGCCCATGCCTAAGAGCCCTATAGGTACGCCGATGCCCAAGAATGCCTTCGGAACTCCTATGCCGAAGAGCCCCATGGGCAAGCCTATGCCGAAAAGCGCGGTTCCGCAGAAAAAGGCGGACGTTCCTCAGCCGGAAAAGGCCGAGGCTCCTTCTGATGCAAAGATCACGGATGCTCCCGTAAAGACCGAGATCCCCGCAGTAAAGACCGAAGCCCCGGAAGTTAAGCCTGCTGAGACTGTAAAAACGGCAGTAAAGAAGGCCGAGCCCAAGGCTGAAAAGCTTGTCGAAAAGGCAGATGAAGTAAAGGCTGCCGAGCCCGAAAAGAAGCCGGAAGCAGAAAGACCTGCCGAAAAGAAGGAAACTGCTGTAAAGGAAGAAAAAGCCGCAGAGACCCAAAAACCCGAAAAAGAGGCTCCGGCTGCTGAGACATAGCAGGAAGAGAAGGCTCCCGAAAAGGCTGAAAAGGCAGAAAAGACCGAAGAAAAGACAGAGGTAAAACCTGTTCAGACAGAGGAAGAGAAGAAACCTGAAACAAAGCCTGCCGCAAAAGCGGAAGATAAGCCTTCAGAAAAAACGGATGCTAAGGCGGAAGAAAAGCATGCCGAAAAGCCAGCTGAAAAGAAGCCTGTTGATTATGTTCCCAACATCGGCGTAAAGATAATAAGCCGCGCCGCGGATCAGCCCAAGCCCGCTTCGCAGCCCGCAAAACAGAAACCTGCTAAAGGCAAGGACGGACAGAAGGAAGGAGACCGCAGAAGAGGCGGTCAGCAGCAGGACGGGCAGAAGCGTACTCCAAAGGAGTTCGTCGGCAAGAAGAAAGACGGCGAAGACAGCGCTTCTCCGAGAAGAAAACAGGCCGCTAAGACCGACGCCAGAGGCGAAAAGGTAGTTGCTTACACTGCTCCTACCGGCGGCGACAAGAGAGGCCGCAAGAGCAAGGATAAGGACAGGGAGAAGGACGACCGCGGCAGGAACAAGTTCGGCCGCGAAGAAGTTCCCGCCGATCTTACCAGGAACATCAAGAAGAAGCACAGCAAATATAAGGAAGCCAAGGTAGAGGAAGTCGAAGTGCTTTCCGCCGAGGTCGAAGAAGCCATCGCTACCGGCGGCGTAGTCATCAACGTTCCTATCACTCTCGCTGGATTCTGCGAGCAGGTGGAATGCACTCCGTCCCAGGCGATAATGGCCCTCATGAAGATGGGTATCATGGCTAACGTTAACCAGAATCTGGACGAAGAGACCGCTGTTCTTCTCGGAATGGAGCTTGGTATAAACGTTGCCGTAAAGAAGGTGGAAGAAGTAGAAGAAGAGGAAGGCATAGATCTCCACGAAGATACTGCTTCCGAGCTTAAGCCCAGACCGCCGATCGTTACTGTAATGGGCCACGTAGACCACGGTAAGACATCCATACTGGACGCTATCAGAAAGACCAACGTTACAGCAGGCGAG
>JAFWVZ010000076.1 GCA_017523605.1 Bacillota bacterium
CCGAAGCGTTTCCTTGCCCAGCGTGCCCACTCCAGAACGTCCTGCCTTTCGTTGATGCCGAAACTAATGACGTTTCCGCCGCTCTCGCCGTGTGCCCTCTCGTCTATCAGAAGCACGTTGAAGCCTCTGTCCAGCAGGTATTTCGAGCCTCCGGAGAAGTCCTTGAACGCGGTGCTCCTGTAGCCGTGGCAGCAGATGAACAGCGGCGCGCCCTCCGTCGAGTGGTAGTACCTGCCGCGCAGCTGGATCCCGTCGAAGGACTTTATGTGTACCTCCTCGAACGGGACAGCCTTTATGGTGTCTATCAGTTTGTAGATCTCGTCCTTGTACGGTTCGGCGGTGTGCCCCTCCGGCAGATAGTAGTCGTCCTTGCGCAGCTTAGGCGGGTTATAGAACGTAAAGACGAATATCCCCACCGTTGCTGCTGCGCACAGTACCAGCAACACCATGATGATCCAAAGCCACCACATGACTGTATCCTTTCTGAATGCTCAACTGTACAAACTATCCGCGATACAACTATGATACAACTATGTCCGGAAACGCTGATCGCGCCGGCTAAGTTAACTGAGTCGACCGGTTAGATCAGCCAACTGTCAATCGAATCCACTGTTAATTGAATCCGCTGTTAACCGAGTCTACTGACAATCGAACCCACTGTCAACCGAGCCAACTGACAATCGAACCCACTGTCAACCGAATCAACTGACAATCGGATCCACCGTCAACCGAGCCAACTGACAATCGGACCCACTGTCAACTGAGCCAACTGACAATCGAACTCACTGACAATCGAACCCACTGTCTATCGAGTCAACTGACAATCGAATCCGCTGTCAACCGAGCCAACTGACAGATTATATGTTTTCTAGTTACACTGTCAGTATTTTGCCTCATTTTACAAGGTTTTCTCGTAAAAATACCTTCGAAAATGATCAAAACTGTCAGATTACGATCTTCCGTCCGGTTTTGTCAGTTGTTTACGTGAAAATAACTGACAATTTGACTTTATTTCAACGATTTTGTCAGTTTTCAGCCAAAACGTTGACGGTCATATGATCATTCACGCGGTTTTGACTGACACAACTGTTATTTTCCGGTGGAAGCGGTCACAGAATGTATCGCGCTGCATGGAGCTTCCGACTGACACAGCTGTTATTTTCCGGTGGATGCTGCTCCGGCAAAGTACGCGAAGACCTGCTCGGCCACCCTGGCGTTCATGCCGGGTGCTTTCGCAAGATCCTCTTTCGACGCTGCCTTTATGCCGTCCACGCTGCCGAAAGTGTTGAGAAGCGACAGTTTCCGCTTTTCTCCTATGCCGGGAACGTTGTCCAGCACAGAACGTTTTACGGCCTTGCCCCGCAGGCTTCTGTGGTACTCTATCGCGAAGCGGTGGACCTCCTCCTGGAGCCTGCCGCAGTACGCGAACAGCTCGCGCATTCCTCCGAGCGCTTCCGGGGCCTCGTCCCCCGCGGCTGAGCCACCCTTTGCGGCGTCGCCGGTGGATCCCCCGCGGACCGGGTCCAAACCATCCTTTCCCGAGCCGCGGACCGCAGTCAGAGGATACTCCACACCCTCGTACAGCAATGCCCTGGTGCGGTGCTTGTTGTCCTTCACCATGCCTGCCACCGGAACGTTAAGCCCAAGCGCGAAGAGCACGTCCTTCGCCGCGTTCACCTGCCCCGCTCCGCCGTCCATGAAGACAGCGTCCGGAAGCTGCGCAAAGCCCGGGTCGCCCTCCTTCGCTTTCTTAAAGCGGCGGAACAGCACTTCCGTAAGGCTTGCGGTATCGTCGTTTCCTTCTATGGTCCTTATCTTAAAACGTCTGTATGCTTTTTTGTTGGGGCGGCCGTCCTCGAAGACCACCATTGCGCCTACGCTGTCAACGCCCTGTATGTGCGATATGTCGTAGGATTCCACTCTGTTCAGCCTGCCGCCGAGCTCTTCCCCGAACACGCGGACAAGCTGCTTTCGCAGAGATTCGTCTTTCTCCTGCTGGCGGCGGGCCCTTTCGTCTATGTCGCGCAGCATTACTTCCGCGTCCTTGCGGACCACATCCATCAGAGCGCGTTTCTCGCCGCGCATAGGCACCAGAAAACTTACCGAAGAGCCTCTCATGCCGGACAGCCACTGCTCCAGCAGCTCCTTTTCCGGCGGCATCTGGGCAAGCAGTATCTCTTTGGGGACCGTAAGGCTCTCCGAGTAATATCTTTTTATGAATTCCGCTACAAGGTAGCCCTCCGTCTCGCCGGCGGTGTCGCCCAGGAAGAAGCTCTCCCTGCCGGACAGCTTTCCGCCGCGCACCGTAAACAGCAGCACGTGCGCCCCTGCCAGTCCGCTTACGACCAGCAGCACGTCCAGGTCCTCCGGATGCGACAGCACCACGCGCTGCCTTTCCGACAGCGATTCTATGGCCGTAAGGTGGTCGCGGAGCTTTGCCGCATCCTCGAAACGCATCTCCGCAGAGGCGCGCTCCATCTCCTCCTTAAGCTCTTTCTTAAGGCTGTTGTCCCTGCCGGAAAGAAAAGCCACGGCCTTGTCCACGGACTCCATGTATTCTTCTTTATCGACGGTGCCGGTGCAGATGCCGCGGCACTGATGTATGTGATAGTTGAGGCACGGTGTGTGACCCACCGGGAAGCTCCGCGCATTGCAGCGCTTAAGGCTGTAAAGCGAATTGAGCAGATCGATTATTACGTTGACCGATCCTGCATCCGCGAAGGGCCCGAAATACTTGGAACCATCGTTTTCCAGGCGGCGCGTCTTTACCACCCTGGGCCACTCCTCTTTGAGCGTTACCTTTACGTATGGGTAGGTCTTGTCGTCGCGCAGAAGTATGTTGTACTTGGGGCGGTAGCGCTTAATAAGGTTGCATTCCAGGATCAGCGCTTCCATCTCGGAGCCGGCCGCGATGTACTCGAACTCCGCGATGTGCTTTACCATCTCGCGGGTCTTGGGCGTCTGGTTCTTAGGCGACTGAAAATACTGCCGCACCCTGTTCTTAAGGTTTACGGCCTTGCCGACGTATATGATGTTCCCGAATTCGTCCTTGTGAAGGTAGCAGCCGGGACTGTCGGGAAGTTTCTTGAGTTCCTCTTTAATGTCGAACATGTCGTTTAAGATATGATGATCCGGCCCGCGCGGCGGAGCGTGGCAAGTGTTTCGGAGACCATCGTGAAGCGGCAGAAGAGACTTTTCGCCAAGACTTCGCCGGGAGGCCGTTAGGTACGAGCCGACCGGTACGAAGCCTCGAAAAGGCTCGGCGTGAAGCCGCGGAGCTGATCTCCGAGGCACTTACACGCTCCGGAAGCCTGCGGGCCGGTATTATTATATTTTAACTGCGGCCGCCGTTATCTGCGGACTTCTTACGCGCTTTCCTGCGGTCGCTCTGCACCTTGCGGTATACGAAATACATGCCCGCAGATACAGCCGCGATCATCACCAGCATCAGCAGCAGAGTAAAGATCTTCGCCGCGGTAGCGTCGTCGATACCGAATACGGACAGCGGACCGCCCTTATCCACGGAAGACGTTGCCACTATGTCGTACTCGCCGCGGGGCTCGCCGCCCACGCTGAGCTTGACTTTTCCTATCACGTCGCCCCTGGCAACAGGTGCCTGAACAGGTCCGTTCAGGACAGCCTCGTAGGTTACGTTCTCGCCGCTCTCGGAGCTCTCCAGAGTGGTATAGATGTCGTCCTTAAGGGCTGCTCCGACGGTCTTTACAGCGCCCCTCTTTACCTTTACCGTACCGAGATCCTGACCCGCGGACACGACCTTATACGTGCGGAAATTCTCCTGTCCCCACTGCAGGAGCTTTATGGAATCCACAACTCTTTCGTAGATGCCGCTGGTGTCTCCGTCGCTGCGCAGAACGATGGAAACTATGGTGGTGCCGTCCTTCTCAGCCGCGGCTATCATGCAGCCCTTGGCCTCGTCGTCGTAGCCGGTCTTTATGCCTATGCAGCCGTCGTACTTGGGCGTGCGCTTGTCCGGTCCTACGTATATGGACGTGGTTGTGTTGTTAAGAAGCCAGTTGGTGGTCTTTACAGTCTCTTCCTTGCCGGGATTCAGGGCGCCCTTGCCGCGGGTGTAGGTGTATTCGGTCATGCCTACGATCTCGCGGAAGAGGTCGTTCTTCATGCAGTAGCTTACGATCTTGAACAGGTCGCGGGCGGTGGTGTAGTGATCCTCGTCGTGGAGACCGTGCGGATTAACGAAGTGAGTGTTCTCGCAGCCGAGCTCCTCCGCCTTCTGGTTCATCAGCTTGGCGAACTCCGCGGTACTTCCCGATATGTGCTTTGCGAACAGCACGGCAAGGTCGTTGCAGGACGCGATCAGCATGCAGTACAGGGCGTCTTTGGCCTTTATCTGCTCGCCCGCCTTCATCTTGAGTATGGTTGGCTCCACCGCGGCTATGTCATCGTCCGCGGTAAGAGTAACTCCAAGGCTTACGTTTTCTATCGTAAGGATGCCTGTCATTATCTTGGTAAGGCTGGCAGGATACATGCGGCTGTCCGCGTTCTTTTCGTAAAGTATCTCACCCGTGGTAAGGTCAGCCACCAGCGCTGCGCCCGCAGTCGTCTCCGGGACTTCCGAAGCGCCGTACGCCGCGGCCGGAAACGCTGTGACCGTTATTATCAGCGCCAGTATTACCGCTGTAAACTTTTTCATCTCTCTATCCCCTGATCCCTATAAAAGTTCCCTTAATCTCTGAAGCGCGCGGCCTCTGTGGCCGTTCTGGTCCTTGTAGCTCTGAGGCATCTGTGCAAAAGTGCGGCGCCTGCCTTCCGGTATGAATATGCTGTCGTAGCCGAAGCCACCGGTGCCCTTCTCTTCGTAAGAGATGTGGCCCTTGCACTCGCCTCTTGCCTGGATGACTCTTCCGTCCGGATACACCAGAGTGATAACGCACACGAACATCGCGGTGCGCTTCTTATACGGAAGTCCCTCGAGCTTTTTAAGTATTATCTTTCTTGCCGCGGCGTCGTCGCCGTGCACTCCGCTGTAGCGCGCGGAATTGACCCCGGGCTCGCCGCCCAGAGCATCCACGAACAGTCCGGAATCGTCCGCTATGGCCGGTTCTCCCGTAAGATCGCTTATGGTCTTCGCCTTTATGTAGGAGTTCTCCTCGCAGGTGCTTCCGGTCTCCTCTATGTTAAGATGTCCCAGCCCTGCTTCCGCCTGGGACACCAGTCCCATCCCGAAGTCCTTCGTTATGTGACTTATTTCGTTAAGTTTGTTGATATTTTGTGTCGCAGCTATGATTCTCATAAGCGTTTCCCTATATTTTATGTTATAATTCTTAATGGTATTATAGCCTAAAAAATCCAGCTTATACAAATCAATCATAAAAGAGGCAAATAATGTTAAAGATCAACGATACCGACGCCGTCAGATTCCTGGACGGCGCGCCGGACTACGAAGCCGCGGACGCAGCGCTTGCCACGCTTCTTAAAGGCGACGGAGCAGGAAACGATTTCCTCGGATGGGTAAGACTTCCTTTCGACTACGACAAGGAGGAGTATTCCAGGATAAAGCTCTGTGCCGAAAGGATACGCAAAGACGCGGACGCGCTCATAGTCATAGGCATAGGAGGTTCCTACCTCGGCGCCAGAGCAGTGGTGGAATTCCTTTGCTCCCCCAGGCACAACGAAGATCCGAAAGGATCGCCCCGCATATACTTTACAGGCAACGGAATAGACGGAGCCGACATCGCCCAGATACTGAGACTGGTCGAAGGAAAGTCCGTCTATCTTAATGTCATCTCCAAATCCGGAACCACACTGGAGCCGGCAGTCGCTTTCCGTGTATTCAAGGACTACGTGGAAAGGACCTACGGCAAGGAAGAAGCCAGAAAGCGCATTGTATGCACCACGGACGCCCGACGCGGAGCCTTAAAGAGCCTTGCGGATAAGGAAGGCTACGAATGCTTCGTGGTCCCGGACAACGTAGGCGGACGCTACAGCGTTCTTACAGCCGTAGGACTTCTGCCCATAGCAGCCGCAGGTATAGACATCGACGCTCTCATGAAAGGCGCCGCGGACATGGCTGATATTTGCAGCAAGCCCGGAAAGGACAACCCCGCTGTAGTCTACGCTGCAACGCGCCAGGCACTGTACAGAAAGCTCGGAAAGAAGACAGAGATACTCTCCTGCCCGTCCGAGAGCTGGCGTTTCGTTTCCGAGTGGTGGAAGCAGCTCTACGGCGAGTCCGAGGGCAAGCAGGGACTGGGAATATTCCCCGCGTCCTGCGTCTATACCGCGGACCTTCATTCCATGGGACAGTACATTCAGGACGGCGAAAGGACCCTCATGGAGACCTTCCTTACCTGCGCCGAGCCCGCGGAGGACATTACCGTACCCGATTCCGCGGAGAATGCCGACGGTCTCAACTACCTTACCGGCAGGAGCCTTAAGAGCATATACGCCTGCGCAAAGGAAGGCGTAAAGCAGGCCCACGTAAGCGGCAAGGTGCCCTGCATGGAGATAGAGATAGCTCGTCCGGACGCCGAGAACCTGGGCGGACTGCTCTACTTCTTCGAGGCAGCGTGCGGAATATCCGGCTACATGGAGGGTGTCAATCCCTTCGATCAGCCCGGAGTTGAAGAATACAAGAGGAACATGTTCAAACTGCTCGGCAGACCGTGATATCAGTACACGGGCACGCGCCGCGGAATATTATTTCGAGACCATGAGCCCCTGCGGGCGGAGCGGTAGTCGAGACTTTCCGCATAAGCTTCGCCCAAAGGCCGTTAGGTACGAGCCGATGGGCCCGAAGCTTCGGAAAGGCTCAGCGTGAAACCGCGCAGCCGGTCGAGAAATAATATACGCGGCGCATGCCCGGATAATCGATACCACGCAACTACAGACGTTTATAACTTCCTGCACAGAAAGGAGCAACATATGAGCGACTATAAAGCAAGATACGAGTTCTGGAAGACCAACGGTTTCTTCGACGAGGCCACCAGAGCCGAGCTCGCCGCCCTTACGGACGAAAAAGAGATAGAAGACAGATTCTACAGGGATCTGGAGTTCGGCACAGGCGGTGCCCGCGGACTAATGGGCGCCGGCACCAACCGCTTCAATTCCTACAACGTAAGACGCATATCCACAGGCTTCGCGAAATACCTGCTGAAAGCCTTCGGAGAGGACGCAAAGAAGCGCGGCGTTGCCGTAGCCTTCGATACCAGAAACAACTCCGCGGAGTACGCCAGACAGACCGCGCTCACCATGTGCGCGGCAGGCATACCCGCATACCTCTACACCATGACCTGCCCCACCCCGATGCTGTCCTTTACGGTAAGGCAGCTTAACTGCGTGGGCGGCGTAATAGTAACGGCCAGCCACAATACCAAGGAATACAACGGCTACAAGGCCTACGACGAGACCGGCTGCCAGCTCTACCCCTACGCCGCGGACGCCGTAATAGCGGAAGTGGACAAGGTAGACATCACGAGCACCGTCATAATGGACGAGAAGGAAGCCGCGGACAAGGGTCTGCTGCGCTACCTGGGCAGTGAGATGATGGACCGCTACGTAAAGGCCGTAGAGGGCGAAGAAGATTACATCACCCCGGGTGCCAAGGCCGCTCTTAAGGCAGTCTACACACCGCTCCACGGAGCCGGACTCGTACCTGTTACAAGAGTGCTCAAGGACCTGGGATACACCGGAGTAAGCATAGTGGAAGCTCAGACCGTACCGGACGGCAACTTCCCCACCGTCACCTCCCCCAACCCGGGCGACGAGAGCGCGATGCAGATGGCGATAAAGCAGGCCGTTGCCGAAGGCGCGGACATAGCCATAGGCTCCGACCCGGACGCGGACCGCATAGGCATGGCTATAATACGCAAGGACGGAAGCTTCAGATTCCTTTCCGGAAACCAGATCTGCGCAATGCTTATAAACTACGTGCTGATGAGGAGAAAGGACAAACTCAAGCCTAACTCCTGCATAATCACCACAGTGGTAACGAGCGAGTTCGGCTCCGACATAGCAAGGTCCTACGGCCTTACAGCGGAGGAAGTCCTTACCGGATTCAAGTTCATAGGCGAGCGCATGAACCGCCTGGAAGAGAGCGGCGAAAAGACCGTGGAGTTCGGCTACGAAGAGAGCAACGGCTGCCTTATAGGCGACTACGTACGCGACAAGGATTCCGCCACCGCCCTCATGAAGATCTGCGAGATGACCGCGTTCTACAAGGCTCACGGCAAGAACATGGACGAAGTCCTGGAAGGCCTCTACAAGAAGCACGGCTACTACCTGGATCATCTGGACAACTACGTGTTTACCGGCAAGGAAGGCGCGGAAAAGATAGCGTCCATAAACAGGAAGCTCCGCGAGATAGGCACAGCCCTGTCCCCGGACATCGAGACCATGAAGGACTTCGAAAAGGGTGTGGACGGACTTCCGCCTTCGGACGTTCTCAAATACTGGTTCAGGGACGGTTCCTGGCTGGCAATCAGGCCCTCCGGCACCGAGCCCAAGACCAAGGTATACTACTGCATACACGACAACGATCAGAAGGCTGCCGCCGATAATCTGGCAAAGAAACAGAAACTGATCAAGGACGTCATCGACAGTCTGTAAGCTCCGCGGACAGCGCGTCACAGCACCGCGGACTGCGCCGGAAACAGCAAACTACGGAAAAACGGCAGGAGCGTTTAATGACAACTGCAGAATACTACGAACTTAATAAAGACCGCATCTATCTGTTCAACCAGGGCAGCTACCAGAACGCCTACGAGCTTATGGGAGCCCACCCCTGCACCGAGGACGGTCAGGAAGGCACCCGGTTTACCGTATGGGTCCCCGGCGCGGAAAAAGTAAGCGTAATGGGGGACTTCAACGGATGGTCGGAAGAGGACACACAGCTTCAGACCATGTGGGACAGCGGCATATGGACGCTCTTCGTTCCCGGAGCCGCGGAAGGTCAGGCCTACAAGTACCGCATAGAGACCGGCAACGGACAGATCCTCTACAAGGCGGACCCCTACGGCTACTGGTCCGAAAAACGTCCCAAGTCCGCATCCGTCATCCGCAGACTGGACTACGAATGGCACGACGGCGAATGGATGGACAGGCGCTCGCGCAGCGATCACTTCAGGCAGCCCAAGAACATCTACGAAGTGCATCTGGGCTCCTGGAAGCGGCATGCCGGCCGCCCGAAGGAAGAGCAGTTCTATACCTACTCCGAGATAGCCGCGGATCTTGTGCCCTACGCAAAGAAGATGGGCTACACCCATCTGGAGATAATGCCTGTAATGGAGCATCCTCTGGATGATTCCTGGGGCTACCAGCTTACAGGATACTACGCGGCGACTTCGCGCTTCGGAACGCCCCAGCAGCTGATGGAGCTGATAGACACCGCTCATCAGGCGGGCATAGGAATAATACTGGACTGGGTGCCGGCGCACTTCTGCCGCGACGACCACGGACTTGTAAGGTTCAACGGCGAGATGCTCTACGAAAAGACCGAGCATCCCCAGTGGGGCACGCTGGTATTCGACTACGGCCGCCCGGAGGTAAAGAGCTTCCTGCTCTCCAACGCGGTGTTCTGGATAGAAAAGTACCATGCGGACGGACTTCGCGTGGACGGCGTAAGCTCCATGCTGTACCTCAACTTCGGCATAGACGATCCGGAAAAGAAACGCTTCAACAAGTACGGAGAGGAAGGCAATCTGGAAGCCATAGATTTCCTGCAGGATCTTGCCAGGACCGTAGGTACGCGCTTCCCCGGAGTGTTTACGGTAGCAGAGGAAAGCACGGCCTGGCCGAAGGTCACCCACCCTGCCGATCAGGGCGGCCTGGGCTTCCACTATAAGTGGGACATGGGCTGGATGCACGACACGCTGGAGTACATCTCCACAGATTATCTGTTCCGCAAGTACCACCAGAACCAGATAAGTTTCTCCATGATGTACGCGCATTCGGAGAACTTCATCCTGCCGCTGTCGCACGACGAGGTAGTGCACGGCAAGAAGTCCATAATAGGACGCCAGCAGGGAGATTACCAGCGCCAGTTTGCCGGTCTTAAGGCCCTTGCTGTCTACCAGATGACCCACCCGGGCGGAAAGCTCAACTTCATGGGCACGGAGATAGCGCAGTTCATAGAATGGCGCTTCTACGAAGAGCTGGAGTGGTTCCTGCTGCAATACCCCAGTCACAAAGCCCATCAGGAGTTCGTAAGAAAGCTCAACCACGTCTACAAGGACAACCTGGCGCTGTGGGAGCTGGATTACCAGGACCGCGGATTCGAATGGATAGACGCGGACGACTCGGAGCACAGCGTCTACAGCTACGCAAGGTTCTCCGGAAACCGCGCGTATCCGGTGATATGCATAATAAACTTCGGCTGGAACGGCTGCGGAAACTACCGCATAGGGGTGCCCCGCCCCGGAAAGTACAAAGTCCTCATCAACAGCGGGGACGAGACCGCCGAAGGCAGGATAATAGAATCACAGAACGTGCCCATGCACGGAAGACCCTGGTCCATAGAACTGGACCTGCCGCAGACCTGCGGAATAATACTTAAAAAAATAAGGAGCAATAATTAATGGCCCTCGCAAAGTTCAAAGACAAAGAAACATTCAAAGCATCCTACCAGATAATGCTGGATATGACATATTCCAAACCCGCGGAGGAATGCACCCCCTGGGAGAAGTACGAGGCTCTGGTCTACCTTATCAACAAGGAAGCGGACTTATCCCGCAAGATGACCAAGCAAGCGCATAACGCCGTCTTCGATAAGAGGGTCTACTACTTCTCCATGGAATTCCTGATCGGAAAACTTCTGGATAACTACCTTCTTACCGCCGGTATAAAAGACAGCGTCAAGGATGGTCTAAGGGACCTGGGAATAGAGCTGGACGACCTTCTGGAACTGGATCCGGAACCGGGTCTTGGCAACGGAGGCCTGGGAAGGCTTGCAGCATGCTTCCTGGACTCCATGGCGTCTTTAGGAATAGCCGGCACAGGCATGGGCATACGCTACCGTTTCGGGCTGTTCCGCCAGAAGATAGAGAACGGCTGGCAGGTAGCGGAGCCGGACGCGTGGCTTGCTAACGGCTACCCCTGGGAAGAAGCGGTACCCGCGGACAACGTAGAGGTACGCTTCGGCGGAGTGATCGACAGAAGCTACAAAAACGGCCGCATGTACTTTACCCACAGGGACTACACCGCTGTAAACGCAACGCCTTACAACATCAACATCATAGGCGCTGGCGGAGAAAAGGTGGAAAGGCTCAAGCTGTGGAGCGCGTCGCTTGCCAAGGATACCCTGGACATGGATGCCTTCAACCGCGGCGATTACAGCCAGGCCCTTAAGCAGAGCGCGGAGATAGAAGCCATCAACTGCATACTCTATCCGGACGACTCCATGGGCGCAGGCAGAAAACTCCGCCTTATGCAGGAGTACTTCTTCGTGGCCGCGGGAATAGCCACCATAATACGCAACTACAAGAAGACCTACGGCCCGGGCAAGCTGGACGAGCTCCCCGAGCATATCTGCATACACATTAACGACACCCACCCCACCCTCTGCGTTCCGGAACTCATGAGAGTGCTTATGGACGAGGAAGGCATGGAATGGGACGACGCATGGCGCGTTACGGAGAAGACCATATCCTTCACCAATCACACCGTCCTTCCCGAAGCTCTGGAAAAGTGGCCCATAAGCCTTATGCAGAGCCTCCTGCCCAGAGTCTACATGATCGTGGAAGAGATAGACCGCAGGTGGAGAGAGCGCCTGGAGAAGATAGGCCGCGCAGGCTTCGATACCTTAAGGAATACAGCCATACTCTGGGACGGCGAAGTCCGCATGGCAAACATGTCCATAATCGGAAGCCACTCCACCAACGGCGTAGCGGCGCTGCATTCGCAGATCCTTAAGGACGACGTATTCCGCGACTTCTACCAGATAAAGCCGGAAGACTTCGGCAACAAGACCAACGGCGTAAGCCACAGACGCTTCCTGGTCCAGGCGGATCCGGGCCTGTCGGAGCTGATCACCTCCGCAATCGGCGACAGATGGATAAAGGAGCCGCAGTATCTGGAGGAGCTGCTTAAGTTTAAGGACGACAGCGCATTCCTGGAAAGGCTCGCCGCCATAAAGCGCTTCAACAAGATAAAGCTCTCCGACTACCTTATTAAAAACGGCGGACCGTCCGTGGATCCGGACAGCATAATGGACGTGCACGTTAAGAGGATACACGCCTACAAGCGCCAGCTGCTCAACGTCCTTAAGATAATGGATCTCTACAACAGACTCTGCGAGAACCCGTTCATGGACATGGAGCCGGTAACGTTCATCTTCGCGGGCAAAGCCGCTCAGGGCTACACCTTCGCAAAGGACGTAATAAAGCTTATAAACAGCGTTGCCGAGATAGTAAACGCGGATCCGGTGATCAGCCAGAAGATAAAGGTCGTGTTCGCGGAGAACTTCTGCGTGTCCCTGGGGCAGATCATATACCCGGCGGCGGACATCTCGGAGCAGATCTCAACGGCAGGCAAGGAAGCTTCCGGAACGGGCAACATGAAGTTCATGATGAACGGCGCGGTAACGCTGGGCACCCTGGACGGAGCAAACATAGAGATAAAGGAACAGGTCGGCGACGACAACATAAAGATATTCGGTCTTACATCGGAAGAGACCGCAAAC
The DNA here is from genome assembly GCA_017523605.1 of Bacillota bacterium. GTDB lineage: Bacteria > Bacillota > Clostridia > Peptostreptococcales > Anaerovoracaceae > RUG13409. The sequence goes on from JAFWVZ010000076.1 coordinate 12,656, forward strand.
TTCTACAGGTTCGGAGGATACAACTCCTACCAGCTGTCGCACCAGGACGCAAGGCTGAAGAAAGTCACCGATCAGCTGGTGAACGGTTTCTTCGACCGCTGCGGCACCGCGTTCTGGACCATACTGGACGACCTGATAAAGCACAACGATACGTTCTTCGTGCTTAAGGATTTCGACCCTTACGTCCGCGCGTGGGAAGAGCTTACGGCTCAGCATAAGGACAGGGAGGCATGGAACCGCATGTCCCTGGTCAACATTGCAAAGTCCGGCTACTTCTCCAGCGACAGGACGATAAAGGAATATGCAGAGGATATCTGGAACATTCACAACTAGGAGGAACTCATGTCAAGGAAAAGCTGTATAGCGATGCTTCTGGCGGGCGGCCAGGGAACAAGGCTCGGAGCTCTTACCGACAACATCGCAAAGCCCGCAGTATCGTTCGGAGGGAAATACCGCATCATCGATTTTTCCCTGTCGAACTGCATCAACTCGGGAATAGATACCGTAGGAATACTGGTGCAGTACAGGCCCGGAACTCTTAACCGCTATCTGGGCAACGGCGAAGCCTGGGACCTTGACGTTTCGGGCGGCGGAGTACACGTGCTGTCTCCCTACGCTACTCAGAAGGGCGGCGCGTGGTACGAAGGCACCGCGGACGCCATATACCACAACATCAACTTCATAGATCTCTACGATCCGGAGAACGTGCTGATCCTTTCCGGCGACCACATATACAAGATGGACTACGCCAAGATGCTGGAGGCTCACAAGAAGAACAATGCAGACCTTACGGTATCCGTAATGGAAGTGCCCTGGGAAGAGGCCAGCCGCTTCGGAATAATGACTCTGGACGCGGAAGACCGCATCGTAAAGTTCTCCGAAAAGCCCAAGGAACCGGACAGCAACATGGCTTCCATGGGTATCTACATCTTCTCCTGGGACGTTCTTAAGAGCGCGCTCGTGGACGACCATCTGGACGAAAAGTCGGAGAAGGACTTCGGAAAGAACATCATCCCCAAGCTCCTGGAGGCAGGCAAGAGACTGTTCGCTTACCACTTCGACGGCTACTGGAAAGACGTAGGTACCATAGACAGCTACTACAATTCCCAGATGGAGCTTCTGGAAAAGGACGCGCCGCTCAACATCTTCGAGCACAAGATGCGCATATTCTCCAACTCCAACAACAGCCCGTCCAGTTTCATAGGCCCCAACGCCGTCCTTAAGGACAGCCTGGTCTGCAACGGATGCGGAGTGTTCGGAACGCTGGAGCACTCGATACTGGGCGTGGACGCCGTAGTGCGCGACGGCAGCGTAATAAAGGATTCCATAATCCTGCCGGGAGTTCGCATAGGCGATAACTGCCGCATAACAAAGGCAATAATCAACGAAGGCGTCGAGATACCGGACGGCAGCGTGATAGGCAGCGAAGACGGCGATATAACCGTAGTCGGCAAGAGCCTTTGATCGGGGGGTGCAACGATGAAAAACGTATTCGGAATAATATTCGCAAACTACAACGCCGAAGGATTCGGCGAACTGCTGCACAGAAGGACCATAGCCTCCCTGCCCTTCGCGGGAAGATACAGGCTGATAGACTTCCCCATGTCCAAC
>JAFWVZ010000077.1 GCA_017523605.1 Bacillota bacterium
CTGCCCGGAGATAAAGGACAGCAAGGCCGGAGAACCGCTGCACTGCAAGCGTCTTCCGTTCCTGCGCAACGTAATAACCGTAGGATACAGGGATCCCGGATGCCTAACCTTCGAAGAAGCCATGGGCCGCGCGCCTCTGGTCTCCAAAGAAGAACTCGCCCGCATGACGGCAAAGGTAAAATCCGGCGATGTCTGCAACATGCAGTACACCTCCGGCACCACAGGCTTCCCCAAGGGCGTAATGCTTACTCACTATAACGTTGTAAACAACGGAAAATGTATTGGCGACCGCATGGGTCTTTCCACCGCGGACCGCATGATGATACAGGTACCCATGTTCCACTGCTTCGGAATGGTGCTCTCCATGACGTCCTGCATGACCCATGGGTCCACGATGAGCCCCATGCCCTACTTCTCGGCCAAAGCATCGCTTGCGTGCATAAACCAGGAACGCATCACGTGCTTCAACGGCGTGCCTACCATGTTCATAGCAATGTTCAACCATCCGAATTACAGAAGCACAGACTTCTCGTACATGCGAACGGGAATAATGGCAGGGTCAGGATGTCCTCCGGAACTGATGCGCCGCGCAGCACAGCCGGACTAGATGAACATGACCGGAATAGTAAGCGTATACGGCCAGACCGAAAGTTCCCCCGGAAGCACCATGTCCGCCTGGACGGACGATCTAATGCTGCGTACGGAGACCGTAGGCTACGCATTCCCTCACGTTCAGTGCAAGGTGATCGACCCGGAGACCGGCGAGGAAGTCCCTGACGGAGTAAACGGCGAGTTCTGCAGCCGCGGCTACAACACCATGAAGGGCTACTACAAGATGCCGGAAGCCACCGCAGAGACCATAGACGCGGACGGGTGGCTGCATTCTGGAGACCTTGTATGCCGCGACGCGGACGGATGCTACCGTGTAACAGGACGCCTTAAGGACATGATAATCCGCGGCGGAGAGAACCTCTACCCCAAGGAGATAGAGGAGTTCCTCTACACCTACCCGGACGTTAAGGACGTTCAGGTGATAGGCGTTCCGGACAAGAAGTACGGCGAGGAAGCCATGGCATGCATAGTCCTCCACGACGGCAGCACGGCTACCGAGGAAGACATAAGACAGTTCTGCATAGAAAGACTTGCGCGCCACAAGGTACCGCGGTATATTAGTTTCGTGGATTCCTTCCCCATGAACGCCGCGGGAAAGATCCTCAAATACAAGATGCGCGAAGACGCAGTAAAGATGCTGGGTCTCGACAAATAAAGACGGAGAAGAAACATGTTTAAAGGAATGTCCAGACCAATAAAAAAACGCGAGGCAGGCATCGTCGCCGTATTATTCGGCGCCGCACTGATCTATCTTGTGATCGACCTCGTAAAATCGATAAAGGCCGGTGCGGTCTTCAACGACCTGAAGATGGACATTCTGATAATAATCGCCGTAGGCATAGTGGAATGGAGCATGTTGAACATTGCATTCCGTAAAGCAGACAGCGAGGAAAAAGACGATACGGAGAATTAGGCGGAGAAGAACATGTTCAAAGGCTTTTTCAAACCACTGAAAAAAAGAGATGCGCAGATAGCCGCGGTGCTGTTCGGGATAGTGCTGCTGATCCTTGCTTACAATCTCGTCAAAGATCTTTTTGGCGGGAAGACTTTCGATGAACTGCATTCAAACATCATGCTTATTGCATTCTTCGCGATAATAGAATGGGGAATGGTAGTCATTTCAACATCCAAGGATAAGGACGAAAACGCCGCAAACGAAGACGCATCCCAGAAAAACAGCGCAGCGCTGCAGGAAGGATCCGACGAAAAGGAAGGTTCCGAAGAGTTTACCGAGGGTCTTTCCGAGGAATTCGAAGGATACGGAAGTTCCGATGCCGGCGAATACGGCGGAGAAGGTACAGGTGCTGACGCAGGCGATGGTTCAGGTGATGCCGGCGGAGAGGCAGGCTGACCCGGAGCGAACGGCAGCAAGATAAGGCCGCCGCATAATATTCAGACAAAACAAAGCCCCGCGCTGATGCGCAGGGCTTTTCCTTTGCTGTTTCTTACGTTCTGTCCGCAGAAGCGTATGCCCGGGATACCCGCCTCAGAGCGAAGCGTGGAGCTTTCTGAACTTGGCGGACCTGGAATCAAGAGCATTGAAGCTTGATTCGTCGGGAACTTCGTCCATTCCGGATTCGAGATAGTTGCGAAGCACGCCTATAAGAACGAAAGGCTTGATGAACGTTCCGTGTATGATCGCCCAGACTATAAGAGCCAGAATGACGGCGAAAACTATCGGCAGCGTAGCGGGATCCTGAAGGATGCGGATGATAGTGCTGTCGGAATCCGCGGCAAGTTCCGCTATCGCGGCGTAGATCCCGGAGAGCGCCTGATCGAACTGCTTAAGAACAACATAGAATATGCCCGTGAACACGCCTCCGATGACTACCAGGGAAGCCAGGCCGAATCCGAAGATGCGTCCCATGTTTCTGGCCAGCGTCTTTCCGTGCCTAAAGAACAGCACGGCACCTTCGCAGGTGGCCTTCCCGGCCTTCACGTTCCTGCGGTAGAATACCCAGCCCAGGCAGCAGTCGCAGAGATAAGTTACAAGGGTCTGTATCGCAGTGCTTACAGCGCTTCCTATGGCGTTTCCGGTCTCCCCGCCGAGGTTCTCCCCTACCTTGGTAATGCCGCGTCCAAGCTGGCTGAATATGCCCTTTATTGCTCCGGTGACTGCAATGTGCAAAACGTCGCAGGTTGTTGTTGACAAACAAACTCAGGAGTGCTAACATTGTTGGAAATTACATATTCTCTAAAGGCTGTGACGAGGACGGCCGGAGAACACTTTTCTAAAGAGAGTTGGCGGTTGCTGCAAGCCATCGGAAAGATCTCCAACGGCCCATCACCTCCGAGCCGGAGGACCGAAAGGACTATCACCTACTAGGCTCCTTCCGTGAGGCTGCGTTAACGCACAGGGGTTGATGGACCCCGCAGAGAGGCCGTGCTTTGCGGCACGGCAAATTGAGTGGTACCGCGGGTGTATTATACGCTCGTCTCAATGCGTTATCGTTTTGAGACGGGCGTTTTTTTGCAGGCCATCATGCAGACGCCCTTAAGAAAAGCGCCTTTACAGGCGCGGAAAAAGGAGTTTCAGAAATGACAGCACAAGCAGACGGAAATCTTATGGAGGTAGCGCTGCGCATAAAGGAAATGCGCGAGATAATGGGCTTCTCCACAGCCGAGATGGCCGATAAGACCGAAGTATCCGAAGATCAGTACCTGTTGTACGAATCCGGGACCGTAGATCTCCCCTTTACTTTCATCCACAAGTGCGCCCTGGCCTACGGCGTAGGCATGGCGGACCTTCTGGAAGGTCGCAGCGCCAAGCTCTCAACGTACACCGTTACACGCAAGGGGCACGGCGTAAACACCGCCAAGGAAGACGGCATAAACATCCAGAACATGGCGCCGTGGTTCGTAAACAAGCTTGCGGAACCCTACTACGTTACCTACCAGTACAGCGAGGAACTGCAGGACAAGCCGATCCATACCACCAAGCACTCCGGTCAGGAGTTCGACTTCATCGTAAGCGGACGCCTTAAGATCCAGATCGGAGATAACGTGGAATACCTCTCCGAGGGCGACAGCATATTCTACAACTCTTCCCTGCCCCACGGCATGATAGCCGTGGACGGACGCGACTGCGTTTTCATAGCCATTGTAGTAGCCGGCGGAAGCAACGTTAAAGAGACGCTCATCCGCGACACGCTCATCCCGTCCAAGATCCAGAGCAGAAAGCTTGCGATAGACAACTTTGTGGAGACGCAGACGGACGAGAACGGCATGCTTACGTCCATCAAGTTCAAGAACGAAGACAAGTTCAACTTCGCGTTCGACATAGTGGACGCCATCTCCAAGCGCGAGGCCGACAAGCTTGCCATGATCCACATAGACAAATACGGCGTGGAAAGAAAGTTCACATTCCGCCAGATGAAGCGCGCCTCCGCCCAGTGCGCCAACTACTTCAAGTCCCTGGGCATAAAGAAAGGCGACCGCGTGATGCTGGTGCTTAAGCGCCACTACCAGTTCTGGTTCTCCATGCTGGCTCTTCATAAGCTTGGCGCCATAGCCATACCGGCCACGGCCCAGCTGCAGCCTCACGACTTCGAGTACAGGTTCCAGAAGGCAGGAGTAAAGGCCATAATCGCCACCGCGGACGACAATGTTCCGCAGCACGTTGAGGAAGCCCAGAAGACCTGCCCCGAGCTCGAGCTTAAGATACTCGTAGGCGGCGAGCGCGAAGGATGGAGAAACTTCGACGAGGAGTACGGCCTCTACAGCGCTCACTTCTACAGGACCGAGGATACCCCCTGCGGCGATGATTCCATGGTAATGTTCTTCAGCTCCGGGACCACAGGATATCCCAAGATCGCTAACCATTCCTACAAGTACGCACTGGGACACTACCATACCGCCAAGAACTGGCACGGAGCCTACGAGGACGGCCTGCACTTTACGATATCCGAGACCGGCTGGGGCAAGTCCCTGTGGGGCAAGCTCTACGGACAGTGGATGCAGGAATGCGCCGTATTCGTATACGATTTCGACCGTTTCAAGGCGGAAGAGATCCTTCCGATGTTCGCGAAATACAACATCAAGACGTTCTGCGCGCCTCCGACCATGCTCAGGATGCTTATAAGAGAAGACATCTCCAAGTACGACCTCTCCTCCGTAGTCCACATGACGACTGCCGGCGAAGCGCTTAACCCGGAGGTCTACAAACTGTTCGAAAAGGCCACCGGCCTTCAGATAATGGAGGGCTACGGCCAGACCGAGACCACGCTTACAATAGGCAACCTGATCGGCGGCACACACAAGCTGGGTTCCATGGGCAAGCCCACCCCGCTCTACGACGTGCGCATACTGGACCACGACGGCAACGAGGCTCCCGTCGGCGAACCCGGAGAGATCTGCATCAACACTCAGAACGGCGTTCCCTGCGGCCTGTTCAAGGGCTACTACAGGGACGAGGAAGCCACCAAGAAGGCCTGGCACGACGGCTACTACCACACCGGCGACGCGGCGTGGACGGACGAGGACGGTTTCTTCTGGTTCGTGGGACGCGTGGACGACGTTATCAAGTCCTCCGGATACCGCATAGGACCGTTCGAGATCGAAAGCGTGATAATGGAGCTCCCGTATGTTCTGGAATGCGGCGTATGCCCTGCCCCGGACGAAGTACGCGGCCAGGTCGTAAAGGCCTGCATAGTGCTCGTAAAGGGCACCGAGCCTACAGAAGCCCTCAAGAAAGAGATCCAGGATTACGTAAAGACGCACACCGCGCCTTACAAGTATCCCAGAATAGTGGAGTTCCGCGAATCGCTGCCAAAGACGATCAGCGGAAAGATCCAGAGGAACCTGCTGTAATAAGGTTTATATCACAAAAAAATACACAAATGTTTATTTGTGAAGTACAAAACACTTTAAAAATCGGAAATAAAGTAATATAATATATATTTAATATTACTATTTCGAAATCGGAGAAACTACATGAACGATCTTAACGGTCTGGACATTAAGATCCAGGAGATAGCAGGACGAATCAAAGAGCTCCGCAAGCTGGAGGGACGCACGCCGGAAGAGATGGCGGTAGCCACCGATGTGCCCGTGGAAGAGTACATTGCCTGTGAATCCGGAACACGCGACCTCAACTTTACATTCATCTACCGCTGCGCGCTTGCGCTCAACGTAAACGTTACGGAGATCATCGAGGGCGAAAGCCCCAACCTGCGCCAGTACACCATGACCCGCGCAGGCGGCGGACAGAAGATATCCCAGGCCCACGGCATGACATACTACAACCTCGCCTATTCCTTCCAGAACAGGATAGCCGAGCCTCTTTACGTGCGCAGCATCTACGACGAAGCCGCGCAGAACAAGGAGATAGAGCTTACAAGCCACGCCGGCCAGGAGTGCGACATAGTGGTCTACGGTCACCTTAAGGTACAGGTAGGAAACCCCACGGAGATCCTCGGCCCCGGCGACAGTATGTACTATAACTCCGGTACGCCTCACGGAATGATAGCCGTAGGCGGCGAGGACTGCATTTTCTATGCCATAGTCCTCAACCCCACCGGGGAACCCATACCCGAACTTGCCGCAAGGCCCATCATCCAGGAGGCTCCGCGCCCCCGCGTCGTGGACGACCAGCCCAGAGTATGGCACAAGTTCATAGACGTTACCGAGGACGAGAACGGAACGCCCACCTCCATAAAGTTCAAGAATACGGATAAGTTCAATTTCGCGTACGACGTAGTTGGCGAGATAGCCAAGAAGGACCCAGACAAGCTTGCCATGCTCCACATCGCAGGAGACATGACGGAGCGCCGCTTTACCTTCCGCGACATGAAGCGCGGATCATCGCAGTGCGCCAACTACTTTAAGTCCCTGGGCATCAAGAAGGGCGACCGCGTAATGCTAATCCTTAAGCGCCACTACCAGTTCTGGTTCGCCATTCTGGGCCTGGAAAAGCTGGGAGCCATTGCGATCCCAGCCTCCAACCAGCTTATGTCCCACGACATAGAATACAGGCTCAACGCGTCCGAAGCCACTGCGATAGTCTGCACCGCGGACGGAGACACCGCGCATCAGGTGGACATCGCCGCGGCCAACTGCCCCACCCTTAAGCACAAGCTTATTGTAAACGGCGAGCGCGAAGGCTGGCGCACATTCGACAACGAATACACAATGTTCAGCAGCCACTTCAAGAGGACGGCGGACAGCCCCTGCGGCGACGATCCGATGCTGATCTACTTCACATCCGGCACCACCTCCTACCCCAAGATGGCGGCACATAACTACAAGCACCCGCTGGGCCACTTCCACACCGCCAAGTACTGGCAGACAGTGGATCCGGAAGGCCTTCACCTTACGATATCCGACACCGGCTGGGCAAAGTCCGGCTGGGGCAAGATATACGGACAATGGCTGGCCGAAGGCGCCATATTCGTCTACGACTTCGACCGCTTCGACGCGTCCAAGATCCTGCCGATGTTTGCGAAATACAACATCACCACGTTCTGCGCGCCTCCCACGATGCTGCGCATGATGATAAAGCAGGACATCTCCAGGTACGATTTCTCCAGCGTAAAGCACATGACCACCGCCGGAGAGGCTCTCAATCCGGAAGTCTACAGACAGTTCGAAAAAGCCACGGGTCTTCGCATAATGGAAGGCTTCGGCCAGACCGAAGGCACCATGCTGATCGGCAACATGGTAGGAGCGCCTCACAAGATAGGGTCCATGGGAAAGCCCGCACCGATATACGACATTAAGCTGGTGGACAAGGACGGCAACGAAGTAGCCGCAGGCGACACCGGAGAGATAGTCATAAACATAGCCAACGGAATGCCTCCGGGACTTGCGTACTGCTACTGGAAGAACCCGGAAGAGACTGCTTCCACTTGGAAAGACGGCCTGTACCACACCGGAGACCTGGCGTGGAAGGACGAGGACGGCTTCTACTGGTACGTAGGCCGCGCGGACGACGTAATAAAGTCATCCGGCTACCGCATAGGACCGTTCGAGATAGAGAGCGTAATAATGGAACTTCCCTACGTTCTGGAATGCGGAGTATCCGCAGCACCGGACGAGATACGCGGCCAGGTCGTAAAGGCAAGCATAGTTCTGATAGACGGCGTGGAAGGAACGCCAAAGCTCGTAAAAGAGATCCAGGACTACGTAAAGCAGCGCACCGCGCCGTATAAGTATCCGCGGATAGTGGTATTCAAGGACGAACTGCCCAAGACCACAAGCGGCAAGATAATAAGACATGCGCTATAAACGTGTAACACTCATAGCGGGCCACTACGGCAGCGGAAAGACCAACATCGCCGTAAACATGGCGCTGGATCTGGCAAAGCAGAAAGACAACGTGGCCATAGCGGATCTGGACATAATCAATCCCTACTACCGCACGCTGGACAGCCGCGCGGAGCTGGAAGCTGCAGGCGTAAGGCTCATCGTATCGCCCTTTGCGAACAGCAATCTGGACATCCCTGCTCTTCCGCAGGAGATGTACGCGGTGGTGGACGACTTATCCTTAAACTGCATAATAGACGTCGGCGGCGACGATACCGGAGCCGTTGCTCTGGGTAGGCTTGCGCCCAAGCTCAGGGAGGAAGACGATTACGACATGTACCTGATAGTCAACAGGTTCCGTCCCCTCACCCGCACCGCAAAGGAAGTCGCAGAAGTAAGATACGAGATAGAGGCAGCCTGCGGGCTTAAGTTTACCGGAGTCATAAACGACTCCAATCTGGGCGCCGACACTACTGCGGAAACGGTGCTCTCGTCCGTTCAGTTCGGAAAGGACTGCGCGGAAGCGACAGGACTGCCGCTCGTGGCTACGACCGTGGAGAGCTCGCTCATGGAAGAGCTTGCCGGCAAAGTGCCGGATCTGTTCCCCATGAAGCTCCAGAAGCGCCCCATAGACCTTTGATCACGATTATTTAACATATACGGAGGATATCATGGCAAAAGTAACGTTCAGGACAGACGAATGCAAGGGCTGCGGCCTGTGCATCGACGCGTGCCCCAAAGGCATACTTAAACTGTCCGAGGAAACCATCAACAAAAAGGGACACCACCCTGCCGAATGCGCCGATCCCGACGCCTGCGTCGGCTGCGCTTCCTGCGCTCTGATGTGCCCCGACTGCATCATCACGGTGGAAAGGGAGGTGGAGAGAATGGCTGAAAAAGTTCTTATGAAAGGCAACGAAGCTATAGCGGAAGCCGCAATAATGGCAGGATGCCGCCACTACTTCGGATACCCCATCACTCCCCAGACGGAGATAGCTGCTTATATGGCAAAGAGAATGCCCAAGATAGGCGGCACCTTCCTCCAGGCGGAGAGCGAGATCGCGGCCATAAACATGGTCTACGGCGTATCTTCCGCCGGAAAACGTGTTATGACTTCTTCTTCCAGCCCCGGAATATCCCTTAAGGGCGAAGGCATTTCCTATCTGGCAGGCACGGATCTGCCGGCGGTGATAGTAAACGCGCAGCGCGGAGGCCCGGGCCTTGGCGGAATACAGCCCAGCCAGTCCGACTACTTCCAGGCAACGCGCGGAGGCGGTCACGGAGATTATCACATAATCGTTCTGGCCCCCTCTTCCGTCCAGGAGATGGCGGAACTTACGATAAAGGCTTTCGAACTGGCAGACGAGTATCTGATGCCCGCTATGGTGCTGGCGGACGGTACCACCGGTCAGATGATGGAGCCCGTATCCTTCGATTTCGAGATAAAAGAGCCCCCGGCAAAGCCCTGGGCTACCACCGGGACAAAGTGCCAGAGACCTCATAACATAGCAAACTCCCTCTATCTGGATCCGGAGAAGCTGGAGTGCATAAACAACGTGCGCTTCGCCCGCTACGAGGTAATAAAGGATAATGAGCAGCGTGCCGAGGAATACCTTACGGAGGACGCGGACATAGTTGTCGCCGCATTCGGGATCTCCGCAAGGATCGCCAAGAACGCAGTAGACGCAGCGCGCGCCAAGGGAATAAAGGCAGGTCTTATAAGACCGATAACCCTCTGGCCGTTTCCGGACAAGGCGTTCAAGAAGGCCGCGGAGCACGCTAAGCGCTTCATAAGCGTGGAGCTGTCCATGGGCCAGATGATAGAAGACGTAAGGCTTGCCACAGAGTGCAAGGTGCCCGTGGAGCTCTGCTACCGCGTAGGAGGAATGATTCCCTCGCCTCAGCAGGTCCTGGAAGCCATAGAAAAGGCAGCAAAGGAGGTAAAGTAACATGGCAGTAGTATTCGAAAGACCTAAAGCGCTGCTGGATGTGCCGTTCCATTACTGCCCCGGCTGCACCCACGGCATAGTTCACAGACTCGTAGCCGAAGCGATAGA
>JAFWVZ010000078.1 GCA_017523605.1 Bacillota bacterium
AAGGCTTCGGCTTTCTCTTCCCTTATCTTTTTTTCTCTTTCTTTTTCCGCTATTGTTTGCCTTGGCATAGCAGCCTCCTTTTGTTATCAAGTTATTATATCATATGCAGACTCGAATTTATATATAAGAATGTTTGCAGAAAACATTTGTTTTTCGTTAAAATGTATAACACTTTTACTGTTTTTTGTGTATAATAGCAACAAAAAGTTGTAAAGGAGACAAAAACTCATGACCAGAAAGCCCAATCTCGCCGTTGTAGGCGCAACAGGACTGGTAGGCTCCACATTCCTTAAGGTGCTCGAGGAAAGAGACTTCCCGTTCGAGAACCTTTACCTAATGGCAAGCTCCAAGTCCGCAGGTAAGACAGTTACTTTCAGAGGCAAGGATTACATCGTGGAAGAGCTCAACGAGCATTCCTTCGATAAACCCATAGATATCGCGCTCTTCTCCGCCGGCGGCGGTACTTCCGAGAAGTTCTCCCCCATCGCCGCTGCTCATGGCTGCACAGTAGTCGACAACAGCAGTGCGTGGCGCATGGATCCGGAAGTTCCTCTCGTAGTTCCTGAAGTAAACCCGGACGACATCTGGTGGAATAAGGGAATAATAGCCAACCCCAACTGCTCCACGATACAGGCCATGCTGCCTATCAAGGCTCTGCACGACGCTTATAAGGTAAAGAGGATAGTATACAGCACCTATCAGGCTGTATCCGGCGCAGGAATGAAGGGCCTTTCGGATCTTGCAGAAGGACTTAAGGGCAACGACCAGTGCAAGGCTTTCGCACATCCGATAGTCGGCAATGCCCTGCCCCACATAGACGTCTTCCTGGATAACGGCTACACCAAGGAAGAGATGAAGATGATCAATGAGACTCACAAGATCCTCGGCGACGACAGCATCCGCGTTACCGCTACCACCGTGCGAGTACCTGTACGCTGCAGCCACAGCGAGTCCATCAACCTTGAGTTCGAGAAGCCGTTCGATCTGGATGAGGCAAGAGAACTGCTCCGCAAGTTCCCGGGAATCGTAGTTCAGGACGATCCGAAGAATGCCGTTTATCCCCTCGCACGCGAAGCTGAGGGAAAGGACGAGGTATTCGTCGGCCGCATCCGCAGAGACTTCTCCGTCGACAGCGGAATGAACCTCTGGGTAGTAGCGGACAACATCCGCAAAGGCGCTGCCACCAACGCAGTTCAGATAGCCGAAAAGCTGCTGGAAAGACTGTAATCATAAATGAATAAAGAAAACGACATGGCTCTTACAGTCATGTCGTTTTTAATTTCAAATGATCTAATGCGAAATGGTGCATTCATTTGGTTTCAGCATCAATTGCATTTCTGACTTCCTGAAGAGTCATTCCGTTTGATTTTGCAACGGCGGCAAGATCTTCGTACTCGTATTTTCTGCGCTCTGCGCCGTATCCGGAAGACTCTTTTAAATGCACCTCACCGAGACTCGTTTTTACGGTCTTAATGCTTCTGTCCATTCTGAAACACTTTGTATTCGTCTCCCTTAATCCGATGGTGGAAGTGTATTTAAATATCAGGCGTATCATCTTATCCCGGTCTTTTGGATCGCATATAACGCGAAGCAAAGTGCCGGGTCTGGATTTTTTCATGCCTACGGCAGCTGTATAGACCTCATAAGCGCCGGCTTCGAAAAGACGGTCCATCGCGAAGCTTATCTCCTCAGCGGTCATGTCATCCACATTACAAGATAGTTCCGAAGCATATTCATCTTCTTCTGCGGTCTTTCCCCAAAATGCTCTTACGCAGCTTGCTGCGGAAAAGTCTCTTTTGCCCATGCCGTAACCTATGGAATCCACTTCCATTGCAGGCATTTGGCTGAATCCGTCCGCGAAGTATTTAAGAAGCGCTGCACCTGTTGGAGTGCACATCTCACCTTCTATGTCTCCGGCATATATGGGTACACCTTTAAGAAGACAGGCCGTCGCGGGAGCCGGTACGGGAAGTATGCCGTGAGCGCACTTTACCGTTCCGTAGCCGGTACGTACGGGAGAAACAATGATTCGTTCAGGCGATAACCCTTCCATGAACATGCAGACCGAGGTAATGTCCGCGACAGCATCCAGGTTACCTACTTCGTGGAAATGGATCTGATCGACAGGCCTTCCGTGGACCTGGCTCTCTGCTTCAGCAAGCATCGAATAGACGTTGATAACGTCGGTCTTTACCTTATCCGACAGACCTTTTAGGGAATCTACAGTCGTCCGTATGTCTTCGAATGTACTGTGATGATGTTTATGATCGTGAGAATGATCGTCTTCGGCGCCCTCTTCTGTTCCGTGTACGAATACAGAAAAGCTGGTGCCTTCGATGCCGCATTTTACAGTCTTTTCGACCCTGAACTCAACGCCGGGGATACCTGCCGAGCGCAGCTTATCCAGTGCTTTTTCCTTATCCGGAAGCAGTTCGAAAAGAGCGGCGGCTATCATGTCGCCTGCAGCGCCCATTGAACATTCCAGGTATAAAGTATTCATTCTGCCTCCGTACGAACCTAAAAGAGAATAATAGCTGAAAGTTTTGAGGTATTATTTCAGTGCTTTTTCAACAGCGCAGCGGAGATCTTCCAGAGTACCGTCGTTATATATTACAACATCGGCGCGTCTTATCTTCTCTTCTTCCGGAAGCTGGTTCGCCATGCGGGCAAGCACCTGCTCCCTGGAAAGACCGTCGCGGTCCATAATGCGCCTGATGCGGGTCTCCAGACCTGCGGCAACGACCCAGACCTTATCCACCATGTATTCACGGCCGCTCTCGTAGAGCGTGGGAGCATCAAAGAAAACTTTGCTGTACGGTCTTTCAAGGACCGCATCGTTAAGCGCTTTTAAGAAAGCTTTATCCATGGACGGTCCCATTATGTCGTTCAGCTGCTGAAGTTTTTCCTTATTGTTAAAAACTATGTCGCCCAGTCTTTTGCGGATAAGAGAGCCGTCTTCGGCTAATATCTCTTCTCCGAATGTCTCAGCCAGCAGCCGAAGCACTTCCGAGCCCGGATCTGTAAGGCTTCTTGCGATAACATCTGCGTCTATTACCGTATATCCCATCTCCTTAAGATAGTTAGCAACAGTAGTTTTTCCGGAACCAGTACCGCCGGTCAGTCCGTATACCATAATAGTATTATGTCTCCTTTCCTAAATTGCAAGCTTTGAACATACTATTTAAGATCGTACCAATTATCGGCCGTATTCTCAGCAACTATCAGCTTTACCTTAAGATCCGCAGCGCTTTCCATGCATTCCTTGAGGAGTTCGGATACACCCTCCGCATCTTCTTTGCGGGCTCTGATTATAAGCTCGTCGTGGACCTGCAGTATAAGCCTGGAATCAGGATACTTTTCGGCAAGCGCATCGTACACTTTTACCATGGCTATCTTGATTATGTCCGCAGCCGTTCCCTGTATGGGGCTGTTCATTGCCAGCCTCTCGCCAAGCTGTCTTACCATGTACTGCGAAGACCTGATCTCCGGAATGCTCCTTCTTCTGCCGTATAAAGTCCTAACGCTTCCTATCCTTTTAGCTTCCGCGACCTGTGCGTCCATGAACGCCCTTACGCCCTTGAAACGCTCGAAGTAATCCTTTATGTACTTTTCGGCCTGTTTTCTGCTTATGGTAAGCTCTTCAGCAAGTCCGAAACCACTCATTCCGTATATTACGCCGAAGTTGACCGCCTTGGCGTTGGACCTGAGCTGAGGAGTTACTTCTTCCAGAGGTACGTTGAATACCTTGGACGCAGTCTCCCTGTGTATGTCGTGTCCGCCGGAGAAAGCGTCTATAAGCTCCGGATCTCCGGCCATGTGCGCCATTACACGAAGCTCTATCTGGGAATAATCCGCTCCGACAAGAGTATACTCATCATCACCTGCTATGAAAGCTTTCCTAAGCTGTCTGCCAAGGTCCGTTCTGACGGGTATGTTCTGAAGGTTCGGCTCGGTGCAGCTGAGACGGCCCGTAGCGGTTATAGCCTGCTGGAAATGCGCGTGTATCCTGCCGTCCGACGCGATCAGCGGCAGCATGCCTTCCACATACGTGCTGTTTAACTTGCTGTATGTCCTGTAATCCAGGATCTCATTAATTATAGGATGTGCGTCGGTAAGCTTTTCCAGTATCTCCGCGCTCGTCGAATAGCCCTTGGCAGTCTTTTTACCGGCCGGAAGACCGAGTTTTTCGAACAGTACCGTGCCTAACTGCTGGGGAGAGTTAATGTTGAATTTTTCCCCGGCAAGAGCATATATCTTTTCCTCAAGACCGGAGATGTATTCTTTCATCTTTTTGCCGAATGTTACGAGCCACTCCCTGTCCGCGGGGAAACCTTCTTTTTCCATGGATGCAAGGACTTTGCAAAGAGGCAGTTCGATGTCGTAAAGTACACCGGAAAGCCCGGATTTCTCTATGTCTTTTCTCTGCTTTTCTTCAAGGGCACAGATATAAGCGAGCTTTTCTGCTGAAGATCTTCCGTCGTCCTCCGTTTCGAAGAGCGACATCTGTTTCTGTCCGCCGCCAAGATCTGCATGAAACTCCTGAAGAACAAGTGAAGCAAGCTCCGGCGCCTTACCGCTCGGAGACAGAAGATATGCAGCAAGCTGGCAGTCGAATTCCGTCCTGAAT
>JAFWVZ010000079.1 GCA_017523605.1 Bacillota bacterium
AATAAACAGTCAGGAAAGGATCGCTGATGGAAGAAAAGACTCTTGTAAAAGACCTTACCCAAGGCAGCATAGCAAAGACGCTCATAAAGTATGCTGCGCCGCTTTTCGTGGCCAATACCCTTCAGGCTGTCTACAATCTTGTGGACATGATGGTGATGGGTCAGGTGGAGGGCGGAGTAGGCATGGCTGCCGTAAACATCGGCGGTACCGTCGTTTCCATGGCCACCTTTCTTATGATAGGCTTTACCAACGCCGGACAGATAATCCTTGCCCAGCTCGTAGGCGCGCAGAAAAGGGAGTCCATCAAAAAGATGATAGGCACCCTTTTCGTGGTAACGATCATCATAGCTGCCTGCATGCTTGCCATATGTCTTATCTTCGGAAGCACGATACTAAGGCTTCTCAACGCAGACCCGGTGGCTGCGCCGTATGCCAGGGACTATTATCTTACCAGCATCTGCGGCATATTCTTCATCGCCGGGTACAACATGTTCTGCGCCGTGCTGCGCGGAATGGGCGACAGCAGAAGGCCCTTGTATTTCGTGGCGATAGCTTCTGTTCTCAACATCATTCTGGACATTCTTTTCGTGGCGGGCTTCCATTGGTCCGCGTTCGGCGCAGCGCTTGCTACCGTAATAGGACAGAGCGTCAGTTTCTTCTTTGCCCTCGTCTATCTTTACAGGCGCAGGGAGAGCTTCGGATTCGATTTCAAGCTCAGCAGTTTTAAGATATACAGGGAGCAGCTGCGTCCCCTTATAAAACTCGGTATCCCTATGTCCATACAGATGGCTTCGGTCACCATTTCCAAAGCTGTAGTCTCAGCTTGGATAAACACCAGCGGATACATGTACAGCGCTCTTAACGGCATATTCAGCAAGCTGGCTATGTTCATGGGCATAATATCCAACTCCATGACGTCCGCCGGCGGAGCAAGCATAGCGCAGTGCATAGGCGCAAGGAAGTTCGAAAGAGTTCCGAAGATAATGGGCATGGTGTTCCTTATTACGGGAGTCATATGCGGTGCGGTATCGCTGGCGGTATTACTGTTCCCCACGTTTGCCTTCCAGCTGTTTACAACGGATCCTGCGGTAATAGACATTTCTGACATCCTGATAATCCCGGCAGTCATCGTGATGCTCAGCGGCATATTCAGATCCGTAGGAATGTCGCTGATAAACGGTTCCGGAAACTCCAGACTCAACCTTATAGTAGCCATTCTGGATGGCATAGTGGTAAGGATAGGTCTTTCGTATCTGCTTGGATTTACCTTCAACATGTCCGTAAGGGGATTCTGGTTCGGCGACGCCTTCGCCGGATACATGCCCTTCGTTGTGGGTTTCGTGTTCCTTCTTACCGGACGCTGGAAGACCAACAGACACATCATAAAAGAGGATAACTGATATGCATAACTCGGCATATTTCTGTTATAATAAAAGGTAGTACCGCGGATAAAAAAGCGATGCTGCAGAGGTATTACATGGATCACAAAAAACTGGCGGAGCTTCTGTTCCCGGACGTGGACAAGACTCCCGAATACTACGAAAAAACATATCCCGCTAGACAGCTCCCGGAAGGAGCGCTCGTTACCAGACTGGCTCCCAGTCCTACGGGCTACATCCATCTGGGCAATCTCTACGGAGCGATGGTGGATGAAAGACTTGCCCATCAGGGCGGCGGAGTATGCTACCTCAGAATAGAAGACACGGACGAAAAGCGCGAGGTGGAAGGGGCGGTGCCCGTTCTGCTGGACGTTTTAAGTTACTTCGGAATCAACTTCGACGAAGGCGCCTGCAAGGCCGGAACGCCCGGCAGCCAGCCCGTTCCTTCCGAGGAAGGCGCGGCTCAGCGCGGAGCTTACGGACCCTACTGGCAGAGCATGCGCAGCAGCATATACAAGGCCTGCGTAAAGAAACTCGTTGCTGAGGGCAAGGCCTATCCCTGCTTCATGACGGAAGAAGAGATAGCGGACATCCGCGCGGCTCAGACCGCGGCCAAGCTGGATCCCGGCATCTACGGCGAGTACGCTAAGCACAGGGATCTGCCTTTAGAAGAGGTGGAACGCAGACTGGCTGAGGGCCAGGAATACGTTATCCGCTACCGTTCCGAAGGCGATCCTTCCAAGTACTTTACCGTGCGCGACGCGATACGCGGCGAGCTTTCCATGCCGCAGAACATCCAGGACGTAGTAATACTCAAGAAGAACGACCTGCCTACTTACCACTTTGCCCACGTTGTGGACGACCACTTCATGCACACGGACATAGTGGTCCGCGGCGAAGAATGGATGGCAAGCCTTCCCATACACGAGCAGCTGTTCGGTGCCATGGGCTGGGAGATCCCGCTCTACTGCCACACCACGTCGCTCATGAAGATAGACGACACCACCGGTCAGAAGCGCAAGCTTTCCAAGCGCAAGGATCCGGAGCTGGGACTTTCCTATTACAAGGAGCTCGGCTATTTCCCGGAGGCCGTCCGCGAGTATCTTATGACCATACTCTGCTCGGACTTCGAGGAGTGGCGCATAGCCAACCCGGACAAGGATTACAACGAGTTTACGTTCTCGCCGGATAAGATGAGCGATTCCGGCACGCTGTTCGACATCAACAAGCTGAACGATGTGTCCAAGGACGTGCTCGCCAGAAAGAGCGCGGCGGAGATATACGATTTCATGCTTGGCTGGGCGGAGGAGTTCGATAAGGACAAGTACGCTCTGCTTAAAGATAACAAGGACATGCTGCTGAAGGTGTTCGACATAGACCGCGGAGGCGAGAAGCCCCGTAAGGATCTGGTCTACGCTCAGCAGATATTCGCGCTCATAAAGTATTTCTTCGACGAGACCTTCGAGTACGAGTCCGAGTGGCCGGCGGAGGTGTCCGCGGAAGACAGAAAAGAGATACTTAAGCGCTACGCGGAAAGCTACGATCCGGCGGACGACAACTCCGCGTGGTTCGAGAAGGTCCGCGGCATAACGGCGGACATGGGCTACGCAGTAAAGCCCAAGGATTACAAGAAGAACCCCGAAATGTACAAGGGCCACGTAGGCCACGTAAGCGGGGTAATAAGGATAGCGGTCACAGGCAGGGCCAACAGCCCGGACCTCTGGACCATACAGCAGATAATGGGCAGAGAGAAGACTCTGGCCCGCATAGCAAAAGCGGCCGAAGCCTGAAAGGACTCCATGAAGTATAAGAGCACAAGAGGTCTGGCCCCGGAGATGAACGTCTGTCAGGCCATAATAAAGGGCATCGCGGCGGACAAGGGTCTTTACGTGCCGGAAAGCTTCCCGAAGCTGGACGGCGACTGGGACCGCCTCTCGAAAATGACCTATAAAGAGCTTGCGCAGGAAGTACTGGCGCCTTACCTCCCGGAATTCTCCGCGGAGGAGCTTAAGGCGTGCCTGGACGGCGCCTACGACGGCAAGTATTCCGCGGAGGAGATCGTCCCCGTGGTCAAG
>JAFWVZ010000080.1 GCA_017523605.1 Bacillota bacterium
CGGTCATCCGCTGGCGCGAGTTCATGCGGCTGTCGGAGCACTGCTTCTATCGGTACAAGGTTGAGCGCAAGTCGGACGATCCCGCCGTCATCCTCTATTCAGGCGGCACGACGGGCACGACCAAGGGCATCGTGCTGACCAACAAGAACTTCAACGCCCTCTCCCAGCAGATCGTGGCGACGAACCCGATGTTCCGCCCGGGCGATAAGATGCTTGCCGCGATGCCGCTGTTCCACGGATTCGGACTGGGCGTATGCATACACGCCATGCTTCTTAACGGCGGCCGCTGCCTGCTGGTGCCGCGCTTTACCCCCAAGAGCTATTCCAAGCTTATGGTAAAGAAGCGCTGCAATTTCGTGGCGGGCGTGCCCACGCTGTACGAGGCGCTGCTGCGTCTTCCCAACATGGAGAAGGCAGATCTGTCCGCTCTTAAGGGCGTCTATTCCGGCGGCGACAGCCTGTCGATAGAACTTAAGAAAAAGCTGGACACTTTCCTCTACGATCACCAGGCCAGCGTGCAGGTGCGCGAAGGCTACGGCGCTACGGAAACAGTAACGGCCTGCTGCCTTACGCCGCCTCACAGGTACAAGGAAGGCTCCATAGGTCTGCCGTTCCCGGACACCTACTTTAAGATAGTAAAGCCGGACACGGAAGAGGAAGTCCCCTACGGCGAGGAAGGCGAGATACTCGTCTCCGGACCCATGGTAATGACCGGTTATCTGAACCACCCGGAAGAGAACGAAAAGACGCTGCGCAAACACGCGGACGGCCTTACATGGCTGTACACCGGAGATCTGGGCTCCATGGACGAAGAAGGCTTCGTTTACTTCAAGGGCCGCATAAAGCGCATGATCATAAGCTCCGGATACAACATCTATCCTGCGCAGGTGGAGAACATCTTCGACTCCTGCGACCTGGTATCCATGAGCTGCTGCATAGGCATCCCGGATTCCTACAGAATGCACAGGCCCAAGATATTCATAGTGCCCGCGCCCGGCGTGGAACCCACGAAGGAGACCAGAGACGCAATACTCAAGTACGCGTCCAAGCGCATAGCCAAATACGCCATGCCTAAGGATCTGGAGTTCCGCACGGAGCTGCCCAAGACCATGGTAGGCAAGGTAGCGTACCGCGTGCTGGAGGAAGAAGAAGCCGCAAAACAGAAGGCGGAAGCAGCGAAATAAGGGCCGAATTTAAAACGGAACTGAATACCGGCAGCTGAGTGCCGGACAGTATATATCATCGTTACGGTCACGGAGACCTTAAACCGGAGAACATCAATGAGCATCGAAACAACAGCAAAGACCCCGTGGAAAGACCATCTGGGGGACATCCCGTTTACACTCGAGTATTTTCAGGGAGCCATGTGGGAAGGCGTTGAGATACAGGCCAAGGAAAGGCCTAACGCCGTAGCCATGGACTTCATGGGAAAAGCCATTACTTACAGGGAACTTCAGAAGAACATAGAGTCCTGCGCAAGAAGCCTGCGCACCATAGGCATTCGCCCCGGCGACTCCGTTACCATAGCAATGCCCAACTGCCCGCAGGGCATCTACATGTTCTACGCTGTGAACATGGTAGGCGGCATAGCCAGCATGGTGCACCCGCTGTCCTCCGAAAAGGAGCTGGAATTCTACATAAACGAGACCGACAGTGTTCTGGTCGTAACTTTGGACCAGTTCTATCATAAGATAGAAGCCATACGTCAGAACACCGGCCTTATAAACGTGGTCATCGCGCGCATAAGGGACGAACTTTCGCAGCCGATAAAGGCAGGCTACATGCTTACCGAGGGCCGCAAGATAGCCAAGATCCCGGACGACGCTCCTATAATCCCCTGGGACGACTTCATGAAGATAGGCCGCGCCTGCTCCTACAACTACAAGCAGCACAGGACCTTTAACGACCCCGCCGTAGTACTGTTCTCCGGCGGAACAACCGGCGTTTCCAAGGGCATAGTCCTTACCAACGGTAACTTCAACGCCCTGGGCGCCCAGATAGTTGCCACCAACCCCATGTACCGCAAGGGCGACAAGATGCTTGCCGCCATGCCTATATTCCACGGCTTCGGTCTGGGTGTGTGCATACACTCCATGCTCTTCGGAGGCGGACGCTGCATACTGGTGCCCCGCTTTACCCCCAAGAGCTACGCCAAGCTTATGGTAAAGAAGCGCTGCAATTTCGTGGCCGGCGTGCCCACTCTCTACGAGGCTCTGCTGCGTCTGCCCAAGATGGAAAAGGCGGACCTGTCCTGCCTTAAGGGAGTATTCTCCGGCGGCGACAGCCTGTCCATAGAGCTTAAGAAAAAGCTGGACAAGTGGCTCTACGACCACAACTCCACCATACAGGTGCGCGAAGGCTACGGCACCACAGAGACCGTAACGGCCTGCTGCCTTACCCCGCCGCACATGCACAAGGAAGGCTCCATAGGCCTGCCGTTCCCGGACACCTACATCAAGATCGTAAAGCCCGGCACGGACGAGGAACTGCCTTACGGCGAAGAGGGCGAGATACTGCTTTCCGGCCCCACCGTAATGAAAGAATACCTTAAGCACCCCGAAGAGACCGCGCAGACCTTAAGGACCCACGCGGACGGTCTTACCTGGGTCTACACCGGCGACCTCGGAACCATGGACAACGAAGGCTTTACCTACTTCCGCGGCCGCAGCAAGCGCATGATAGTCACCTCCGGCTACAACGTCTACCCGGCGCAGCTGGAGAACATCTTCGACTCCTGCGATCTGGTATCCATGAGCTGCGTAATAGGCGTTCCGGATCCCTACAAGATGCAGAAGGTAAAAGTGTTCGTGGTGCCCGCCAGCGGCGTGGAGCCCAGCGACGCCACCAAGGAAGAGATACTCAAGTACGCGTCCAAGCGCATTGCCAAGTACGCCATGCCCAAGGATCTGGAGTTCCGCGCGGAGCTGCCCAAGACCCTGGTAGGCAAGGTAGCTTACCGCAAGCTCGAGGAAGAAGAGGAAGCAAAGCGCAAGGCTGCCGCCGAGGCAGAAGCCGCCAAGGCAGCGGAAGAGGCCGCAAAAGCATAGCCCTAACGGCATAAAAGAATGACAGAACTCCCGGAGAGATCCGGGAGTTTTTTTTGAAAACCTGTTGACAGCAGACTGTATTACTCATATAATACGGTTGAAAGAACTGTATTACTCTTGTAGTACGGTTTGTGTCAGGAAAAGAAACAGAGGAACGATGGTAGACTTCAGCAGTTTCAAAACAGAGGCAGGAATGCCCATATATCTGCAGATCCTGTACTTCATAGAGAGGGGCGCAGTGGCAGGCACCATAGCGGACGGAGACGAGCTTCCGTCCAGAAGGGTGCTGTCCGCGCTGCTGGGCATCAACCCCAACACCGTCCAGAAGGCATTCCGCATGCTGGAGGAGGAGGGCCTCATAGAGTCCAGAAGCGGCGCTAAGAGCTTCATGACGCTGAATGCGGATAAGATATCGGAACTGCGCGTTTCGCTTCTTACAGCGGACATTAGGGGCCTTACAGGGGC
>JAFWVZ010000081.1 GCA_017523605.1 Bacillota bacterium
GACAAGCCCGAAGCGCTGCGGCAGCATGGAGATCTATCAGACCGTCTGCCAGGAACTCAAGGAAAAGGGAATCGCTTACAGAAAGAACGCATAATAAGCTCTTTATAAGCATCAAAAGACCCCGCATGAAGCGGGGTCTTTTATTGTCCTTTTATGGGACAGACCGGAACTCTTTACAGCATTTCGACTATCCTTCCGACGTCGTCCAGCTTATCTACGCTCTCCAGCATCTTCAGGAGATCCTCCTGCTGCTCTTTCGTGTAGCGGTTTGCGGACAGGGCCGTGCAGCTCCTGAACTTTTCGCGGAACTGTTCGTCGGAAAGCGGGCAGGACGGATCGCCCAGAGCAGCTTCTTTGTGCTTGAAGAAGTCGCCCTTGGCAGTGTGGTAGGTTATGTCCACAGTATTCGCCTTTATGCGCGGAGCGTACTCCGGTTCGACGGAGAAATGCACCCTCTCCGCAAATCCGTAGATGTCTTCATCCGGGAGATTCTCCGGCAGGAAATCCGAGAGCACCACCCTTCCCTTTTTAGCCGCAAGCCCCATGCAGTAAGGAATGCTGAACTTGGCGCTTATGGCTGTAACAGGTCTGTTCTTGACCTCGCGAGGGTCCACGACTATGCTCCTTATGAACTCGGAACCTTTCATGTCTACGGAAAGGATGTCTTCGAACTTCAGATCGTTCTCCTTCATCACCTCTATGGTGGACTGGATGCTCGTATGGCATCCGAGGCACGCCGGCCAGAACTTTATTACAAGCTCCGAAGCGTACCATTTTTCTCCCAGCCCTTCTACAAGTTTTTCCGGTACGCATCCTGCTCTTGAATACGCCTTAAAGAAGCCTTTTTCTCCTTCGAACAGCTCTTCGAAACCTATGTGCGGCCTGTGCTTGGCCAGAAGTACGGCCTGGACCGCAGACTTTGCTCCGAAGCCGTCGCGTACAGCTCTCATGAGCGAGTTCTTGTCGTTCATCATCTGCGAAAGGCCTGTGGCAGCGTATGCGTTGCATCCCAGGGCATCCAGAGTCTGCTCGTAGTCGTATCCCATAAGTCTGCAGCCGGCCAGAACGGCACCGTAAGATCCGAACACATGCGGGGTGTGCCACCCGTGCTTGGCCAGATCCTCTCCTGTAGCAATGGATACGCGGCACGCTATCTCCGAGCCTATAAGAAGCGCAGCCAGAAGCTCTTTGCCGCCCACTCCGCCCTTGTACTGAGCAAGGGCCAGAAGAGCCGGCGTAGTAACAGCATTGGAATGCAGAGTAGCAGCCTGGCATGTGTCCTCAAGATCCATGGAGTGCGAGAGCGCAGCGTTTACAAGAGCCGCGGTGTCCGGCTGCACATGCAGATCCGTAGAATAGATCTTGCAGGGGCCGGTCTCGCAGTGCTCTTTTGCGTACGCCACGAAAGACGGGAACGCGGGATTCTGCGTCGTTGCTGCCTCTATGCAGCCCAGTGCGTCCATCAGGGAGTGTTTCTGCACATCCAGATATTCCGGAGGTATGTCTTCTGTCTTTGTATTTAAAGCGAAATCTATGAGTCTGCGCGTTATGTCCATGGTCATTCTCCTTGCAGAGCAGAAAAACACGGGGCAATGCCCTTAGGCACTGCCCCGCTTTTCGTTGTAACTATTCGGTAACTATGCGTACCTCGTCGCCTTCGATGGCGAACTTAGGCTCGATCTTCTGGTTCTCGGTGATCTCGGTAACGTAATCTATTACCTCCTTGAACCTGGGGTTCTCGTGAGTCAGGATCTCCGGAACGAAGGTGTCGTCGTCGATCCATATGGGAACGTAGGTGAACTTGTCGATCTTACCGTCCTTAAGATACATCTTGGCAATGATGGTCTTGCAGGAATCGTAAGGCATCGTGCGCTTCGGATGCTTCTTGAAGTCATCGTTCAGCTTACGGATGTCGGCGTGACGGGAGTCGTTTATGAGTCCGTTCTTGCCTTCGAAGTAAGCCGCCGGACCTTCGGTAGCGAAGTTGGCCAGCAAGTAGAATATTGGCTTGCCCTTATATACTTCTATACCCTTGAGTATGTGAGTGTGGTGGCCGATGACTACGTCTGCGCCTTCGTCCAGAGCGTAGTGTCCCACTATCCTCTGATAGTCTGCTATGACTGCCGGAGTGAAGTGGATGCCCCAGTGCTGGGAAACTACCAGTATGTCTACCTGCGGACGCAGCTTGTGGATGTCCTCGATCATGTTGTTGAGGTCATCTATGTGCGGCCAGCTGAAGATCCTTACCGGCGTACCGGGCTGATCGTGCTCTACGCACGGAGCCGCGGTGATGCCGCGCATGGGGTTTGCTCCCGGTCTGTCGACCAGAGCCCAGTAATCCTGAGGCAGTATGGAGCAGTATCCGAGGAAGCCTATCCTGGTCCCGTCGTCGAGGGTCCTGATCACAGGCTTTCTGGCTTCTTCAAGATTGTTTCCCGCGCCTATGATGTCGATCTCCGACTCCTTCATTATGCGCATGGTATCGTAGAAGCCTTCGAAGCCCCAGTCCATTACGTGGTTTCCGGCGTTGGACATAACGTCGAAGCCGGCTCTCTTAAGGCAGGGACCCGCGGACGGGTAGATGCGCAGCGGCAGTCTGCACTGGCAGGCCGGAGCGCCTTTGTCCGTAACTACTGCTTCCAGCTGTCCGAACAGAAGATCGCAGTCATGAAGATAATCGTTGGTCTTCGCGAAAATGCTGTCCATGTCCGGACGCTTGGGGGCGGTATCGCCTACGAATAAAACTGTTTTGTTAGCCATGTTATCCTCCGAACAATTATGTGGCTTACCCGGCTGTTACAGTATAACGCCGAGTATGGTAAGGATGATGCCGCCGAGCACTACGCCGATGAGGCATACTACCAGCTGTCCGGTAACCAGTCTCTTGGCTATGGACTCGTCGCGGTTCATTCCCATGAATACAGCGCCGCCTGTGCTGAACGGGGACATACCGGTGAAGTGTGCACCCAGAACTGCAGCAAGGAAGAGCACCATCGGGTTGAGTGTTCCGCCGGAAGACTGAACGAGCTGCGGTACGATCGGAGCGACCATCGGGAATACGACGGTGATTCCTCCGGAGAAGGAGGACAGGAATGCTCCGAGCAGGCACATGAAGAAGGGCAGCAGCCAGTTGGGAATGGTAGCTGTGAGCCAGTCGGAAATGATCTTGACTGCGCCGGCCTGAACAGCAACGGCCATCAGCATGGAGATTCCGGAGAGGAGCAGCAGCGTGTTCCACGGGCAGGCAGCGATTACCTTCTTGGGCTCGGCCAGCTTAAGGAAGTGCGCGAAGATGAAACCGATCAGGCAGAGCACCTGAATGTCGCAGAATCCGGAGAAGCTCTTCATGAACGCTCCGCCGATCTTCCAGGTGTTGAGCATGCCCGGTACTACTGCGAAGAATACTACGCAGAGGATCAGGATGAGGGTGGTCTTCTGTTCTCTGGTGAAGGCAGCAGGCTCTTCCATACCAACGATGGCCTTTACCTTGTAGCCCTTCCAGATGAAGAAGCAGATGACGATCAGCAGGATGGATACGATCACGCTGATGAAGAAAATGCTCCAGGTGAATCCGCCGGACTCAGCTTCGTAACCGTTGGCAGCTATGTTGGCGTCGATGATGGCACCGGAAGCTCCCCAGCGAACGAAGGAACCTGCGTTTGCGGAATAACCCAGGGATGCGCAGATAAGCGGGTCAACGCCCGACGGAACAGCAATGGTGAAGCCCATTACAGCCAGAATGGCGCCGGCGGCCGGGGGTACGCAGCCGAGGATACCAAGGGCGAAGCCTATGATCATCAGCATGAATACCAGCATGGACGGCCTTTTTCTGGTCGCGTACAACATCTTTTCGGCTACTGCCTTCATCGTTCCGTTCACGACGCCTACGCCGAAGAACAGGGACAGAGACATTACCTGGAAGAATACGCTGGTCGGGAACATCGCGATGACGTTCTTAACACGAAGGCCCATGAACAGGACACCGATTATGAACGCGAATACCATCGCAGATACACCCATCTGCAGGTTGAACTTGTAGCTGAGGAATATAGCCAGAGCTACACCGATCAAGCACAGTATTACTATTGTGCCGTTTACACCTTCCATTTTTAACCTCCTAAAAATGAAAACTAGAATTGCTGAGGTCTCAGTGCATTCTGCAGTCGAGACCAAGGTTTATGAATATACGTTTGTAACTCTCCTTTTGTTCTGGTGTCGGAGAGGTAACGCCTTCCAGAAGATACGGCATGTTGAGCATCTTATACTTGCCCAGTCCGAATCTGTGGTACGGAAGAAGATCCACGTGCAGCGACGGATCCAGTTCCTTTACGAATTCCGCCGTCGCGGCAAGGTTCTCTTCCGAGTCGTTGTATCCCGGTATTACAGGAATGCGTATGAATATCTTTACCGGATATTCATGTATCTTTTTTAGGTTCTCCAGGATGAGCTCGTTGCCGAAGCCTGTGTATTCCCTGTGCTTTTCCGTATCCATGTGCTTTATATCATACAGCACAAGGTCCGTGTACGGCAGAACTTTTTCTATGTTCTCCGAAGGAAACTGTCCGCAGGTGTCCAGAGTGGTATGTATCCCCTCCTCCTTGCATCTTCTGAACAGTTCCGCCACGAATTCCGGCTGGAGCATAGCTTCGCCTCCCGAACATGTGACGCCTCCGCCGGAAGTCTCGTAGAAGCCTTTGTCCTTCATTACTTCTTCGAAGACTTTGTCTATCGTCTTCTCTTCGCCGTAGAAGAACATAGCATGCGAAGGACATACCTGGGTGCAGGTCCCGCAGGACACACACTTTCCGCGGTCTATGCTTATCGCACCGTCCTTTACGGAAAGCGCCTGATTGGGACAGTTCCTGATGCACATGCCGCACTTTACGCATATGGGCGCCCTGTGAGCCAGCTGTCTTACGGCCTTCTGAGACTCCGGATTGGCGCACCAAAGACACCTCAGGGGGCAGCCCTGAAGAAAGACCGTGGTCCTTACTCCGGGGCCGTCCTCTGTGGAAAAGTGCTGGATATTGAATACTTGTCCTTTAATCTGCGGCATTTGCTCTTCCTGATCGCGTCCGGACCGCATTTACGGTCCGATGCGCACTTACATTGCTTCGCTGGTCCTGGATATGATCTCGTTCCTGAGGCTCTTGGGAAGATCCACGAAGAACGCGCTGTATCCGGCTACGCGTACCATGAGGTTCGGATGCTGTTCCGGATGCTCGCTGGCTTCAATAAGCAGATCCTGATCGATGATGTTGATCTGTACGTGGAATCCGCCGTGAGTGAAGTACTCTTCCAGCATGGCGCCCAGATTCTTGATGTTGTCCGGGTTGTTGAACAGCCTCTTGTCGAACTTCATGTTCATCAGAGCCGCGGTGGAGTTGTCTACGTGCACCGCCTTGGACGCGGAGTTGAACACGCAGGTGGGTCCGTGCGTGTCGCAGCCCTGCGAAGGCGAGCAGAATCCGTCGGCAATGGGTTCTCCGTCCTTATGGCCGCTGGGCAGCGGGCCGGTCCTTCTGCCGAAGGTAACGTGAGCCATCGCTCC
>JAFWVZ010000082.1 GCA_017523605.1 Bacillota bacterium
AACTGCTACGGCTGCAGGGAAGTCAGCTTCCCCGAAGCCGCGGCAAACGAGTATCAGGCAGTGCTTAAGGAAGCAGGACAGCTTGCCGGCATAATGACCACCGACTACATCTGCAACCCAGGCAACCTGGAAGAACGCATAAAGTGGTTCGGCAAGGACATAGAGAAGGCGGACTGCATACTGGTATTCTCCTGCGGCGTAGGCGTACAGACCGTAGCCGAGCGCTTCGAGGACAAACCCGTATACGCGGCCTGCGATACCCTGCGCCTTCCCGGATTCCAGGGAGTCACCCCGCTCACCGTGGACTGCGGTCAGTGCGGAGAATGCTTCCTGAACCTTACCGGAGGCATCTGTCCTATAACGGCCTGCTCCAAGAGCCTGGTAAACGGACCCTGCGGAGGAACCAGCAAGGACGGAAAGTGCGAAGTGGATCCCGGCATGGAATGTGGCTGGATAAGGATCTACAAGCGTCTGGAGGAAAGAGGACGCCTTGCGGAGTTCAACTTCCCCACGCAGATGCACAACTTCGCCACTTTCGAAGCAACTAAAGAAGCAAAAGAAACTATAATTGAGTAATGATAGGAGATGCACATAATGAAGATCACTGAATTATTTAAGAATGGTGAATTTGTAGTAACTGCTGAAGTAGGTCCTCCGAAGGGATGCCACGTGGAAGGCATGGTAGAGGAAGCCAAGGAATACCTCAGCAAGCTGCACGCCGTAAATATAACCGACTGCCAGTCCAGCGTAATGCGCCTGTCCTCCCTGGGCATGTGCAAGGCTCTTAAGGACGCCGGACTCAACCCCATATTCCAGCTGACCTGCCGCGACAGGAACAGGATAGCCATCCAGGCAGACCTGCTCACCTCCGCGATGTTCGGAATAGACAACGTTCTGGCTCTTACCGGAGACTACACCACTCTGGGCGACAACAAGGAAGCAAAGCCGGTATTCGATCTGGATTCCGTTTCCCTGCTGCACACCATGACCACTCTTGAATCCGGCGTGGATCTGGGCGGAAACCCGCTCATCGGCGATGCTCCGTCCTGGGCTAAGGGCGCGGTAGTATCCCCCTGCAGCGATTCCGTGGACGCTCAGCTTGCGAAGATGGAAAGAAAGATCGCCGCGGGCGCTCAGTTCTTCCAGACTCAGGCCGTGTTCGATTCCGAGAAGTTCATAAAGTTCATGGAGAAGGCCTCCAAGTTCGGAGTACCCGTACAGATAGGCGTCATCATCCCCAAGAACGCCGGCATGTGCAAGTTCATGAACAACAACGTAGCCGGAATATCCATCCCGCAGGAGATGATAGACGAGCTGGCTGCCGACAAGGAAAGAGCTAAGGCAGGCATCACCGGTCTGGAGATCGCGGCCCGCATCATTAAGGAATGCAAGCCGTACTGCCAGGGCGCTCACATCATGTCCCTGGGCTGGGAATCCAAGATCCCCACGCTCATGGAGATGGCAGGACTGTAAGCTAAAGATACGGTCTGAAAACGACACGAAAAAACCTTCCCCGATGTACTTTCGGGGAAGGTCTTTTATTGCATCAGATGCTATCCGGTCTTTGAGCGTTTTCAGTTTGCGGTATCCCGCGTTTTGCTGCGTATGCGGAATGCCGCCATGTACGCTAGCCGGTGATCCCGCGGAGCATGTTCGTAAGCTCCGCAACTTCGTCTCTCTTTTCGTAGAGCACGCAGCCGCCTTTGTGCTCTCCGCTTATTAGGCCCTCCGAACGCAGCTTTCCGAACAGTTCGGACTTGAGCGCCGCCTTAAGCGACGTCTCCTTAACGTTAACGTCCGAATACGGAGAGAACGGGCAGGGCTCCGCTCCGCCGTGCGAGTTTATGTGGAAGAACTCCCGGCCCGCCGCCATGCAGCCTCCCATCGCCAGCTCGTCTCCGGGGAAGGAGAGCATTACGGCGTTGTAGGTGTTTCTGAGGCGCATCATTGCATCGTCCATGTATGCGCGCTCCTCATCCCCGGGAGCAAGATGCTCCGTCTTTTCGTCCACGGGAACGTATTCTATGTAGATGACCAGCTTGCAGCCCTTGTCCATGAGAGTGTCCAGGAACTGCGGGGACGTTACCTCGCGTATGTTGTCCGT
>JAFWVZ010000083.1 GCA_017523605.1 Bacillota bacterium
CCTGCATTATGCTTACGTAAGCCTTGAACGGATACTCCCTCTTTGCGGGAAGCCCTTCGGCTATTGGACCGGCGTCCTTCCAGACGTCGACTATCTTTTCGTGCTCTGCCGCAACGTTTCGGAAAAGCCTTGGAAAATCAGCTATGTTGTGCGTTCCGAAGACCAGATCCACCCAGGGGTATTTAGCCTTCATGGTATCTATGTGGACCTGCTGCTGCATCATGCATCCGCATACGCAGACTATGCGTCCGGGATCCTGTTCGTGCGGGTTCTTGAGCTGCCCCAGCACCCCGAAGAAGCGCTTGTCCGCATGTTCGCGGACCGAACAGGTATTGAGCACGCAAACATCGGCATCCTTAAACTGCGGGCAGTATTCGTAGCCCATATGCTCCAGCATGCCTGCCAGAGTCTCCGAGTCTCGCTCGTTCATCTGGCATCCGAATGTAACTATGTGATAAGTCTTGCTCATTATCCTGTCTGAAAGTTCCGACCCGATACGAAAAGCTTTCTACTGCTCCTTTTCGGAACGGTTGCGAAATACGAACTTTATTGATGTTCCTGCAAATCCGTAGCCCTCGCGGATCTTGTTCTCCAGATACCTTGCGTACGAGAAATGCATAAGTTCCCTGTCGTTAACGGAAAACGCGAACAGCGGCGGCTTTATTCCTATCTGCGAGGCGTAATATATCTTCAGCCTCTTGCCCTTGTCAACAGGCGTTGGATTCATCATTACAGCGTCCGCTATAAGGCTGTTGAGCTGTCCGGTGCCCACCCTCATGGCGCGGTTCTCGGCAACGGATCTTGCGGCGTCTATTACGGGAAGGAGCCTCTGGCCTTTGATCGCGGATGTGAACATTACCGGGGCATAGCTCATGAACTGCAGCTCGCCCTTTATCTTACGCTCCATGTCGCGCATGGTGTTTGTCTCTTTAGCAACAAGGTCCCACTTGTTCACGACTACGATTATGCCTTTGCCGGCCTCGTGCGCTAGACCTGCGATGCGCTTGTCCTGATCCGCAAGGCCTTCCTGAGCGTCTATTACCATAAGCGCAACGTCGCAGCGCTCGATGGCAGCCATGGCCCTGATGACGGAGAACTTTTCCACCTCGTCCGTGACCTTGGTGCGGCGGCGTATGCCTGCGGTGTCTATGAGCGTAAACTTCTGGCCGTCCTTTTCGAAAGGCGTGTCTATGGAATCGCGGGTGGTCCCGGCGATCTCGGAAACTATCACCCTCTCCTCGCCCAGAAAAGCATTGACAAGAGAGGATTTACCAACGTTCGGACGTCCGATTATGGCTATCTTTATGTCATCCTCGTCGTCCTGCTCGAAGGCGCTCTCCGGTATCCTTTCTATTATCGCGTCCAGAACGTCGCCCAGGCCCAACTGGTTAGTGGAAGAAACTGCAAAAGGCTCTCCCAGCCCAAGCTCGTAGAAATCGTAGAAGCCGTCCGGCATCTTTGGACTGTCTATCTTATTGGCGACCAGGACTACGTCCTTGTTCTTGCGCCGCAGCATGTCGCCTACTTCGCGGTCCGCGGCGGTAAGGCCTCCGCGTCCGTCCACCATGAATACGATGACGTCCGCCATGTCCATGGCAAGCTCTGCCTGAGCGCGCATCTGAGAAGGAATTATCTCCTTGTTCTCCGGCTCTATTCCGCCGGTATCGATCAGCAGGAAACGCTTCCCTATCCATTCAGCTTCCGCCATGATGCGGTCGCGGGTAACACCGGGGGTATCCTCGACTATGGATATCCTGGATCCGACTACCTTATTAAAGAACGTTGACTTGCCTACGTTTGGTCTTCCGACCACGGCAACTATCGGTAAACTCATCTTTTCTCCTGTTTTCTGCGCTTGAAAGGACATACTAAAACAGCCCTGCAGCGCCGGGTTTCAAAACATTATACCACACCAAACACGATTGTGGTATACTAATCAAGTATAGTTATTAATACAGGGAGGACAGAGCATGAAAGTCGCCATCGTAGGAGCCGGAAAACTCGGAACAGCCATAGCCGAAGCAATGATAAACGGCGGAAACGACATTACCGTCCTGGACGTAAACGAAGAAAGGATCCAGACCATAAACCAGAGCCTGGACATTTTTACCATAACTGCAGACGCCAAGCAGATAGATACTCTCAAGGAAATGGGAATAGGCAATTTCGACCTCCTCATCTCCACTACCGACAACGACGAAAAGAACATCGTCATCTGCGCTTTCGCAAAGACTCTGGGATGCCGCATGACAGTCGCAAGAGTAAGAGCTCCGGAACATCTGGAGCAGCTGGACTTCATACGCGACAACATGGGCATAGACTACGTAGTCAACCCGGACAAATCCTGCGCGGACGAGATATTCAAATACATAACGCAGCAGTACGCACTCTCCGGAGGCCGCCTCAGCAAGGATGGCGTAGGCGTTCTGGAATTCGAAGCCGGAAGCATTTCCGGGGTAGCAGGAAACCAGCTTAAGGACATTAAGCTTCCCGAAAGCGGCATACTGATCGCTGCGATCTCCAGACAGGGAAAGATAATAATCCCTAACGGCTCCACGCTCATATTCCCGGACGACGTGGTCTACGCCATAGGTCTTCAGGCTTCCGTGGACGCTCTCGGAAAGCACGTCAAGCAGTCCCGCGAGGAAAAGCGCATAAGCCGCGTAATGATCGCCGGCGGCGGAAACACAGGCTATTTCCTTGCGAACCAGCTTGTGGAACACGGCGCTGCCGTAAAGATAATAGAACTGGATAAGGAGCGCTGCGAATACCTGTCCGCGGAGCTGGACAAAGTGCTCGTCCTTAACGCGGACGCAACAGACACAGCCATACTCCGCGAGGAGAACCTTGCCGGCATGGACGCATTCATCGCCCTCACCGGTTTCGACGAGGAGAACCTTCTTCTGTCCCTCATCGCAAAGCAGTACGGCGTAGACAAGATAGTCGCAAAGACCAGCCGCAAGAGCTACGAATCTCTTATAGAGCAGCTCGGCGACGTTATGATAATAAATCCGCTCAACATAACCGCCACGGACATAATGCACAAGATCCGCAAGGACGGCGTGGTACTGTTCTCCAAGGTAATAAACGGACAGGCGGAACTCAGGGAAGTAATGGTCGACAAGCGCATGCTGCTTACATCCAAGACGCTGCTGGATCTGGAGATCCCGGACGGCGTGCTTCTGGCTGCCGTGGAAAGAGACGGGGAGACCTTCATCCCGAACGGCTCCACCAAGATCCAGGAAGGCGACAAGGTTCTGATCCTGTCCCTGCTCTCTTCTTCCGGTGCTCTGGAGAACCTGCTTTCGAAAGGAAAGTCCACGATCCTGTAAAATGATCCTCAACAAAAGGCCGATAACCAAAATACTGATGGCTGTAATGGCGCTCGTAGGGGCGGCAATGCTTATCCCTGCGGTCGTTGCGCTGATATACGGAGAGACTCACGTCTTCTTCAGTTTCATCGTGTGCTCCGTGCCCATGATAGCAATCGGTCTCATAGTCATAAAGGTGCTTCCGCCCGGCGACAACACCACGCTCAAAATGCGCGACGGTTTCTTCATCGTTGCCATGGCCTGGACCGGCATGTCAGTCCTCGGCGCCCTGCCCTTTGTCATTTCCGGGTCCATACCCCACTTCATAGATGCTTTCTTCGAGACCGCTTCCGGCTTCACCACCACGGGATCCACAATAGTCGGAAACATAGAAGCACTTCCCTACGGCATACTGTTCTGGAGAAGCTTCACACACTGGCTGGGCGGCATGGGCGTGCTCGTACTTACCATCGCTCTTCTTCCGATGCTGGGCATCGGCGGCGCAAAGATAATGCGTGCCGAGACCACCGGTCCCACCATGGACAAGATATCCGGCACCGTAAATGACTCCGCAAGAAAACTCTACACCATCTACTTCGGAGTTACGATCGTAGAGATAATCTTCCTGATGTTCGGCGGACTGAACTTCTTCGAGGCATCTACCCATACATTCGGAACAGTAGGTACAGGCGGTCTTTCGACCCACAGCCAGAGCGTAGCCGCGTTCGGCAGCGCCTACGTGGAGATGGTGATAGCAGTGTTCATGCTTCTGGCAGGCGTCAACTTCAACCTCTATCACTACCTGTTTACCGGAAAACCCAGGATAATGCTGAAAGATCCGGAATTCCGTACTTATTTGGGAATTATCTTCGGATCTACGGCTTTCATAAGCATAATGCTTTTGATAAAGCACTTTTACGGCAGCATTGCCGAGGCCTTCCGCTACGCGTTCTTCCAGGTGGTATCCATCATAACTACCACCGGTTACGGCACGGCGGATTACGATACCTGGCCCATCCCATGCCGCATACTGATATTCCTGCTGATGGTAGTAGGCGGCTGCGCGTCGTCCACGGGCGGCGGCGTTAAAGTCATAAGGATAATCCTGACTGCCAAGCTCATAAAGCGCGGAGCACAGTCCAGACTGCACTCCAGCGCCGTAAGGCCGATAAAGCTGGGCGGAAGAAACGTGGACGAAGATACTCTGTCCAACGTAAAATCCTTCATGATCATATTCCTTATGACCATGCTCATCGGAACTGTGATCGTAAGCCTGGACGGATACGACATTGTAACCTCGCTGAGCGCAGTAGTAGCTACCTTAAGCAATATAGGGCCGGGATTCAACCTGATAGGACCCAGCTGCAACTTCGTGCTGTTCTCATACCCGATAAAGATACTGCTGTCCATGTTCATGATAGCCGGCAGATTAGAGATATACACAATATTCATTATGTTTACTCGTGTATTTTGGAAAGATAACAACAGATGAAAGACCGGACACGCCGCAACAGAATAATGAGTGCACGGCGCGTAATGGTCTATTCCGCGCTGGCTTTTCTGGTGCTTTCCCTCATCAGCACCGGAGTCTACTACTTTACCGGATACCTTAAGGATCCGCTCCGCGGCTTCTTCGACAGCGTCTCCGCGTTCAGTGCCACCGGGTTGTCGCTCTTCCCCAAGCCTTTGGAACTGCCGGTATGGCTCCGGATATTCCGCGCAGCATGCCAGTGGATAGGCGGAGGCATGTCGCTTGCCATCCTCGCCCTTCTGATGAGTTCTCCGGACGGAGACTCCATGGCCGGAGAGACTTCAGAAACGTTCTACAGATTCGGCAAGAGCTTCAGCACTGCGTTCAGAAGGCTGATACTTGTCTATCTTTCTCTTACAGTTGTTCTGCTTGCTCTTCTTGCGGCTACGGGATGCGGTTTCTCCGATTCCGTATGCGTGGCGTTTGC
>JAFWVZ010000084.1 GCA_017523605.1 Bacillota bacterium
ACTATGAGCCGTTTAAGCTGCGAATAGCCCATCTCGTTTATTGTGCTTATATCCAGCTCGATAAGTCTTTCCATACCGTGCTGGCGGGCAGCCTTAATTACACCGCCCTGGATGTGCTTTCTTAACAGCATGCAGAAATTGGGGGCAGTCTGTGGATTCTCGAAATCCTGCTCCGTATACTGCACCCTGCTTCCCTGCGGCGAAACATCCAGCAGAAGTTTCTTTCTGCCGCTTACCGTTCGGAGCTGCATTACTACCCTGTCCGATTCCGGCTGGGTTATCTTTTCTATCTTTGAGCCTTCCAGGCTGTTTTTCATCTCCGACAGCACAGCTGCCGTCATGAATCCGTCGTATGCCATTTTTACTGAAATCCGCGGCGCAATATGGTAAAATCTATTAGTAACGAGATCCGGCCGGAAAGAAGAGCGCGGATCCTGCAAACATTTTAACACTTAAGAAAGGATCTTTCTATGATCAAATCTATGACAGGCTTCGGCCGCGGAGAGTACACCGACGAAAAACGCAGCGTAACATGCGAGATACGGTCGGTAAACCACAGATTCTGCGAGATAAACGTTAAGATGCCCAGGCGCTACCAGTTCGCGGACGAAAAGTTAAAGGCAAGGATCAAGGAAAAAATAAGCAGAGGCAAGATAGAGCTGTCCGTAATGTGCGACGACCTGTCCATGGACACTCAGAGCATAAGGCTTAACGTAGACGCCGCTCAAGCCTATTTCGACAGTCTCAACCAGCTGAAGCAGCAGATACCCGGAATAGTCGGAGAGATAGACATCCACTTCATCGCTAACATGCCGGAAGTGCTTAAAGTAGTTCCTGAAACCGAAGATGAGGATGCCATACTTGCGTCCCTTCTGTCCGCTCTGGACGGAGCGCTTGTAAACTACGACAAGATGCGCACTACGGAAGGCGAAAGGCTCGGCGAGGACATTCTTGCCAGAGGAAAGCTGATAGAAGATACTGTCTCCATCGTAGAGCAGAGAGCACCGCAGCTGGAAAAAGAATATGCTGACAAGATACGCGCCCGCATTAATGAGCTGCTGGAAGGCGTTACGGAAGTGCCGGAAGACCGCGTAATGCTGGAAGCAGCCGTATTTGCCGACAAAGCAAACATTACGGAAGAGATAGTAAGGCTCAAGAGCCACTGCGCTCAGCTCAGAAGCATCATAGAAAAAGGCGGCCCCGTCGGAAAGAATCTGGACTTCCTCGTCCAGGAGATGAACCGCGAATCCAATACCATAGGCTCCAAAGCTAACGACATATCCATTACAGACAAGGTCCTTATCCTTAAGGCAGAGATAGAAAAGATACGCGAACAGATCCAGAACCTGGAGTAATGATTCTCTATCGTACCGCAGCGTACCATAGCTAATTATTTTAATACAAAAAGCGGCCTGCATCCTGCGGACCGCTTTTATATTCATTAAACGAATGGATCGTTCAGAGCTTTATGTACGCAAGCATTCTTTTGTCTGTTCCGTCGCGGCGGTATGACCAGCAGTTTTCGTCCTCGTATGTGCAGACTGAGCTGATCTCCGTATCCTTAATTCCGAACATTTTGAACAGCTCCGCGTTAATGCCCTTAAGGTCTATCATGTACTTATCTTCTTTTGCGCCTTCGTCTATGTAGTCCTCGCACCAGGGCATCTTTTCGATGAACTCGCGGGCTACGTCTTCGGAGACTTCGAAGCAGCAGCGCCCTATTCCCGGGCCTACGACCGCGCGGATATCCGAAGGATCGCAGCCGTAAGTCTTTATCATCGTAAGAGCCAGCACTGCGGCAATGCCGTTTACTGTGCCGCGCCAGCCTGCGTGCGCAAGACCGATGACTTTCTTTACCGGATCGAACGCGTAAAGCGGAATGCAGTCTCCGTGGGTGCTTGTAAGCGCAACGTCTGGAAGGTCCGTTACCATGCCGTCGCAGTCTTCTATCTCTATGTAAGAAGGCTTTCCTTCCAGGAACTGACGGATTATCGGATACACGTTAACACCGTGGGTAAGACACGGACGGATCAGGTATCCGCCGTGTTTTTCAAGTTCTTCAGCCATTTCAGCCCGGCGGACGTCCGACCTGTCCGGGACTTGCGTTATCCCTGCCGTTATTCCGTATTTTTCGAAGTATCTTATATCCATTCCGTACCCCGTACGCAAAAGACGGTCCGCTGCGAAACACAGAGGACCGCCGATTATGTCTTAAATTACAGTTTGCCGCCGAGAGCCTCTATGGCGCCTGCAGGGAGCTCCTCCGAAATAGGCTTCTCCAGTTCTTCCGGATGCTCCAGAAGATAGCTTATGAGCTTGAGCGATCTTGCGAAGTAGAATCCGTCCGCGATGCGCTCGTCCAGAGTTACCTGGATGTCCACAACGTCTCTAAGATGCTCCATGCCGTCGTCGCCCCACTTAAGAGCCTTATGTGTGGTACCTATCGTCGCGACTACGGAGTTGGTACCGTAATCGTTAAGGTGATGATAAACGGAACCGCACTTTATGCTTCCGAGGTTGGAGAGCAGCACGGACGCGTAGTTGGTGTCGCCGTCCGCGAACGCCTTGGGCATGCGTCCGCAGTACTCCAGCAAGTGCAGTATCTTGAATATGATGCGGAGCAGGAAATGAGGTATCTTGGCGAATATGTTGATCATGTCGCCTATGTCGTTCTTTCCGGAATTCTCCCTGAGTTCGTGAACTTCTCCGAGTATCTTTCTGGAGATCGTATCCAGGGTCATGTCCGGCTTTACCTTAAGGAACATAAGGGACTCCTCGGAGGTGTCCTCGAACTTGCGCTTAACAATGAAGGCAAGGATAATGTCCTTTCTCTGCCAGAAACGGTTGCCGGATATGAAGATGTTCAGCTTAGGCCTCCAGTAGACTGTCTTGGCTACGGCTGTGCATATAGCGTGGAACAGCTTAAGGTTGGTACCCTCTCCTTCGTTCCTTCTCTGCATGTAAGCGTTAAGGTCCATGATGTCGAATATTTCCTGCATGGAAACTTCAGCAGCGGCCCTGGAAGGCATTACGTAAGGCAGTATGGTATGCAGACCGTCTACGTCCGTAATTCTTACCGCGTCTCTTCTTTCTTTTCTCATAGTGATCTCCTATTCCGGCAGCTTTTGTAAAACGTTCAGGTATTCAGCCGGCGGCTGGGTGCTGAATTCCATGTACTGTCCCGTCACGGGGTGGACGAAGCCCAGCGTTCCTGCGTGGAGCATCTGTCCTTCCGTTTTGTACGGCTGCCTTGCAGGCCC
>JAFWVZ010000006.1 GCA_017523605.1 Bacillota bacterium
ATGGACAGCATCTGCGCGGCCTTAAGGAAGCTGCATGTCCCGTCCATGCTTGTTACGCTGCTGCTTCTGACTTACCGCTACATAGGGGTGCTTACGCAGGAAGCCGCGGTGATGAGCGACGCATACGCGCTGAGAGCGCCGGGACAGAAGGGCATACATATCTCCGCCTGGGGATCTTTTACCGGACAGCTTCTTCTTAGGAGCATGGACAGGGCGGAAGATCTTTACGCGTCCATGCAGATACGCGGGTACCACGGCGAGTTTCCTTACGCCAAAAGCGCGCCGTTCGGAGCGAAGGAAGCGGTGTTTACCATAGTCTGCATAGGAGTTTTCGTGCTGCTGCGTTTCGTGGACGTGGCGACGCTTGTGGGCAATTTGTTCGTGAGGTAAGCGATGATAGAATTCGATCATGTGTCGTTCGAATATGAAAAAGGAAAGCCTGTGATCAGCGACGTTTCCCTGCGGATAGAGCAGGGCGAGAGCGTAGGCCTGATAGGCGCTAACGGGGCCGGAAAATCCACCATCCTTAAGCTTATACTGGGTCTTTTAAGACCTACGGATGGAACGGTGAGGGTGTTCGGTCTGAAGACTGTTAAGGAGAATCTGGCCGCCATACGTAAGCGCGCCGGTTTTGTGCTGCAGGACCCGGACGATCAGATGTTCATGCCTACGGTCCTGGACGACATGATGTTCGCGCCGCTCAACTACGGAATGAGCAGGGAAGAGGCCGGGGCAAAGGTGGACGCCGTCCTTAAGCAGCTGGACCTGGAATACCTTAAGGACCGCTACAACCACAGGATATCCGGCGGAGAAAAGCGCATGGCGGCGATAGCTACAATACTTACCATGGATCCGGAGATGATACTGATGGACGAGCCGTCGTCCTCGCTGGATCCTTGCAACAGACGCATGGTGATCAACACCATAAAAGGGCTGCCGCAGACCAAGCTGATAACGTCTCACGACCTGGACATGATACTGGACACCTGCAGCCGTGTGATACTGATATCCGGCGGAAAAATTGCCGCGGACGGCCCCGCGGAAACGATTCTAACCGACAAGGCGCTTCTGGAGGCGAACCGCATGGAGCTTCCGCTCTGTCTGGCCGGAAGAGCTTAAATTCAGAAGGACTGATAACAGTTAAGAAAAGCCCCGCGTTTTCCGCGGGGCTGTTTTATTGCCATCTTTCTCTCAGCGTTTACGCGAAGAATTCGTCGTACACTTCCTTGGCGATCTTTTCGTACTTTCTGACCATGAAGACCATTATTCCGCCCAGAACGATTATGTTGAAGGGGAAGAAGAACGGGTGGAGCTTAAGCAGTACCAGCAGGTACAGCACATATGCCCTGAGGTTGAAGGTGAGCACGTTGGTAAGCTGCACGTACTTGCGGCTCCTGGAAGTGAAGGCTTCCGAAAGCTCCTTGGAGACCGTTCCGCCGTTCTCGTCTATTGCAAGAAGCAGCCTCTGGGTCCTGGGGGTCATCTTCTCCTGCATGGTCGTATACAGGTAGTATACGTTAAGGTAGAGCCTGTTGTAGATCGGAGTATCTTTGCTTTCGTTGATCTCCGCGCGTATGCTCCTGCTTGTGGTGAAGTTGGCTTTGTTGCCGTGGTCCAGGAAGCTGAGGTGCAGAGAGCGGAAATAGTCTGCCATCCTGGCTTGCTCTCCGTGGAAGTATCCGTTTATTATCAGCACTATCCAGATGTAGATACCCCATTTTACTGCGGAAAAGGGAATGACCTCGTTGGTCATGCGAAGACCGAGAGAGAAGTAGACCGCAAAGAAGCAGATGGTATCTACTACGCCGTCAAGGAATCTGCCCAGCTGGCTGCTGGTGTGGGTCATTCTTGCTACCTGACCGTCCGCGCAGTCCAGGACTACGGCGAAGAACTCGATCAGTATGCCTATGAAGTTGACCAGAACGTGCTGCGAAAAGAAGAAGAAACTTCCTATGATGCCGAAGAGCAGCGAAAGCAGGGTAACGGCGTTTGCGCTTACCTTGTGCTTAATGAAGAAGTGTGCAAGGAGCATGGAAAAGGTGCCGTATACGACGGTATCGAACTTATCCTCTACGTCGTTGGCTTTCTGCGCGGACTCCAGATCCCTCTGAAGTTGTTCGTGCCGCTCCTTGATCCTTTCGATCTCGGGAGTCTCTGTTGCAGCGTTGTGGTCGTTGCGTAAGTTGCTCATTTGGTGGTTTTGTGTATGTGTAATAAATAAAGAAAGAAAAGACTATACCAACTATTTATTATATCAATAAAATATTAATTGGCAACAGTTTTTAGCGTGTTGGAATTCTGCAGCTGCAGATGTTATACTATTATTCGATCATCAGTATCCTTTTCTACAGCGGGGTTGCGTATCATGAATTATCGCAAGGACAAAAACGGGAAAGACATATCGATACTGGGCTTTGGGTGCATGCGCTTTACGCAGAAAGGCGGACGCATAGACCTGGACAAGGCACAGGAGGAGATCCTGGAGGCTTTCAACGCGGGAGTAAACTACTACGATACCGCTTACGTTTACCCGGGCTCGGAGGCTGCAGTGGGAGAGATATTCGAGCATCTCGGTATCAGGGATAAGCTGTATGTCGCCACCAAACTGCCGCACTACCACATAAAAAGCGTTGAGGGCGCGGAAAAGATACTGGAGGAGGAGCTTAGGCGCCTGAGGACGGATCATATAGACTACTACCTGATGCACATGCTCTCGGACGACAAGACATGGGAGCGTCTCTGTGCCATGGGCATAGACAAGTGGCTGCGCAGGAAGCAGGAGGAGGGTGTAATAAGGCAGGTGGGGTTCTCCTACCACGGCAATTCCGATACTTTCTGCCGTATCGTGGATGCCTGGGACTGGGACTTCTGTCAGATCCAGTACAACTATCTGGACGAGCACAGCCAGGCAGGGCGTACGGGGCTTTTGCATGCCGCTGAAAAAGGTCTTCCTGTGATAATAATGGAGCCTCTGCGCGGAGGAAAGCTGGTAAGCAATCTGCCGGATAAGGCAAAGAAGGCGTTCACGGAGCACGAGCCGAACAGGACTCCGGCAGAGTGGGCCTTCAGGTGGCTGTGGGATCAGCCGCAGGTCACCTGTGTGCTTTCCGGAATGAACTCCGTGGAGATGGTGAGGCAGAACTGCAGAAGTGCTTCGGAGGCACGGGTCGGAGATCTTACGGACGCCGACAGGGCAATGCTCAAGACTGTCGTAGAGGCTATACGCGGAAGGACCAAGGTAGGCTGCACCGGCTGCAGATACTGCATGCCGTGCCCAAGGGGCGTGGACATTCCGGGGACGTTTGCGGCTTACAATACAAGGTATTCGGACGGCTGGCCCACGGCGTTTAAGGAGTATTTCATGTGCACTTTGCTGCGCAAGGAGCCA
This sequence comes from Bacillota bacterium, assembly GCA_017523605.1. Classification (GTDB taxonomy): domain Bacteria; phylum Bacillota; class Clostridia; order Peptostreptococcales; family Anaerovoracaceae; genus RUG13409. The sequence continues at coordinate 3,389 of JAFWVZ010000006.1, forward strand.
ACTTCCGCGTCGCTTTGCATAAAATGCGGCAAGTGCGAGCAGCACTGCCCTCAGGGGATAGCCATAAGGGAGGAGCTTGCCAACGCAGCCAAAGTGCTGGAAGGGCCGGTCTACAAGGTGGCAAGGAAGTTCCTGCCGCTGTTCATGAAGTATTAGCAGAGACTGCTGTATAGGAGGTATTACATGAAAAAGCTGCTCATCGTCATAGACATGCAGAACGATTTCATAGACGGGTCGCTGGGGACCAAAGAGGCGGAGGCCATAGTGCCTGCCGTTAAGGCAAAGATCGCTTCGTATCCGCCCAAGGACGTGATCGCGACCATGGATACGCACGGGCCGGACTACCTTAAGACTCAGGAAGGCAGAAATCTTCCCGTGGAGCACTGCATAAAAGGTACGGACGGCTGGAAGATAAGGCCGGACATCGCGGAGCTTCTGGGGCAGGCCGCAATTTACGAAAAGCCGACCTTCGGGTGCGAGAAGCTGGCCGCAGACCTTAAGAATGTAAAAGGTCTTAAAGAGGTAGAGATGATAGGTCTGTGTACGGATATCTGCGTGGTGTCCAACGCGCTGCTTATA
>JAFWVZ010000007.1 GCA_017523605.1 Bacillota bacterium
AAGAGACCACCGGAGGTCTGGACACCGTAGCGGTGCGCATGCCGGACAGCGAGGCAACGCTTAAGTTCATAGAATACAGCGGAACCGCAGTAAGCGGACCGAGCGCCAACATATCCGGAAGGCCCAGTCCCACCGCGTGGCAGCACGTTCAGACGGACCTTGCCGGAAAGATAGACGCAATAATCTGCGGAGAGCCCTGCAGAGGCGGTATAGAGTCTACGGTGCTGGACCTTACGGATCCCAAGGCTCCCGTAATACTAAGACCCGGGCTCATAACCCCGGAGATGATAGCCGCGGTGCTTAAGACGGAGGTCAGCTACGATCCCGCGCTGTTTACAAAGCCGTCGGACGACCCTGACTACAGACCCAAGGCCCCGGGGCAGAAGTACAAACACTACTCGCCCAAGGCAGAGGTGGTAGTTTTCGAGGGCGATCCGGACTGTGTCTGCCGCGCTATGGACGCCAGACTGCAAAAGGAGACCGCCGCAGGCCGCAAGGCAGGAACAATAAACGTTCCGGGTCCTAAAGAGTTCTTCGCTCAGCTGCGGCAGTTCGATGCCGAAGGCAAGGACATCATACTGATCGCCGCTCCGGACAGCGGGGTGCCGGCCGAAAAGGACGCGTACAAGGTATCGTCTGCCGCTCAGGCAGGACCGGACGGAAAGACACTGGATCCGTCCGTATACTTTTCGCTCATGAACCGCATGCTTAAGGCAGCGGGTTATAATATCGTAAAGGCAGGGAGGCACAACATGAAGATAGCGCTTGCAGCCGACCACGGCGGTTTCGCACTCAAACAGGAGCTTATCGAACATCTTAAGGGCAGGGGATTCGAGGTGGAGGACCTCGGCATCTACACGCCGGACCCGGTGGATTATCCGGAGTACGGCAGAAAGTGCGCGGAATATGTCATCTCCGGCAAAGCGGACCTGGGCATAGTCTGCTGCGGCACGGGCCTGGGGATAGGCATGGCGGCCAATAAGGTAAAAGGCATACGCTGCGCGGAGCTTGTTACGCCTTTCATGGCCGAGATGGCAAAGAAGCACAACCACGCCAACATGGTATCTCTGGGCGGACGCGTCCTTACCGTGGAAGAAGCAAAGAATCTGGTTGATATTTGGCTGGATACCGAAGAGGATCACGGCCGTCACGATAGAAGAGTAGCTCAGCTTAACGAAATGTAGTTTTGGAGGTAGTCATGGGCAAAGTTTATGTATTCGATCATCCGCTTATTCAGCACAAAACAGCGCTTTTAAGGAGCAAGGACACATCCACAAAGGATTTCCGCCAGCTCGTTACAGAGATCTCCACACTTATGACCTACGAGGCCACCCGCGACCTTCCGCTTAAGGACGTAGAGGTAGAGACCCCCATGGAAAAGTGCACTCTTAAGATGCTGGACGGCGAGGACGTCGCCATCGTTCCCATCCTGCGCGCAGGTCTGGGCTTCGTGGACGGCATGCTGTCCCTCATCCCCAACGCAAAGGTTGGATTCATCGGACTCTACAGAGATCCGGAGACACACCTTCCCATCGAGTATTACTGCAAGCTGCCCTACGACATCGAAAAGAGGCAGGTATTCATAGTAGACCCGATGCTCGCTACGGGCGGATCCGCCGCGGCTGCAATAGATTTCGTAAAGCAGCACGGTGCCAAGCAGATAAAGTTCATGTGTATAATAGCTGCTCCCGAAGGAATAAAGGTCCTGCAGGACGCTCATCCGGACGTGGACATCTACATAGCGGCCAAGGACAGGCAGCTCAACTCCAACGCGTACATACTGCCGGGTCTGGGAGACGCGGGCGACCGTATCTACGGAACCAAGTAGCTTGTCTTTTCCGCGTTCTGCTTTGTTGGCTTCACTGCCCTGCGGTACTCATGTAACATTAGTACATTCCGCTCCTCGGCAGCTTGCCGCCTCGCATAACGCGAAAAATCCTGCGCTACTTTGAATACAGGCAGTATTGACATTACTGCTGAAAACTGTAAAATACTTATATCATGAAATTTAAAGGTTTCTCACAGATCTATTATGCCTACGCCTACCGTTGCTCCGGCAGCGGAAATTGAAGTGCATAATGCGGCAGAATAGATAAGTATTTCAACTAAAACGGTTCTGCGCAAAAGCGGGGCCGTTTTTTAGAGGATCAGGAGAGAAGAATGTTTAAAATACCGGATAACGTATCGAAGTTCGATAACGTATACGACGTGCTTAAAGAGCGCGGATTCATAGAACAGACCACGGACGACGAGGGCATAAGGGAGCTCCTCGGCCGCGAAAAGGTCAAGTTCTACATTGGTTTCGACGCCACGGCGGACTGCCTGCACGTGGGCCACTTCATGCAGGTCATCATAATGATGTACATGCAGAAGTACGGCCACACGCCGGTAGTTCTGATCGGCGGAGGTACCACCATGCTGGGCGACCCCAGCGGACGCACGGATGCCCGCCGCATGATGTCCGTGGAAGAGATAGACGAGAACGGAAAGAAGTTCAAGGCGCTGTTCGACCGCTTCCTGGAGTTCGACGAGGACTGGAAGCATATCCAGGGCGAGGGAGTGCTCGGCAAGGGCGGCATGAACAAGGTCCCCGAGCCCGGTAAGGCCATCTGCATCAATAATGCGGACTGGCTGAGGAATCTCAACTATCTCGAATTCATAAGGGATATCGGAAAGCACTTTTCGGTCAACGAGATGCTCCGCGCGGAAGCCTTCAAGAAGCGCATGGAGAGAGGCCTCTCCTTCCTCGAGTTCAACTATATGCTGCTGCAGGCTTACGACTTCTACGTCCAGGCACGCGACTTCGACTGCAAGATCGAGTTCGGCGGAAACGACCAGTGGAGCAACATCCTGGCCGGCCGCGACCTCTCCCGCAGGCTCCTCGGCAAGGACAACTACTACGGCATGACCTTCGCTCTGCTCACCAAGGCCGACGGCACGAAGATGGGCAAGAGCCAGAAGGGCGCTCTGTGGCTCAGGGCCGACCGCTGCAGCCCGTACGATTTCTATCAGTACTGGCGCAACGTGGACGACGCGGACGTCAACAAGTGCCTGCGCATGCTTACCTTCCTGCCGATGGAGGAAGTGGAAAGGCTCTCGAACCTGCCCGGCGAGGAGATCAACAAGGCCAAGGAGACCCTGGCCTGGGAGGTCACCAGACTCGTGCACGGCGAAGAGGAGGCCGACAAGGCTCAGGCTGCCGCAAGGGCGCTGTTCGCGGGCGGCGGAGATTCCGCCAACGTGCCGACGAAGCAGTTCGACGCTGCGCGCTTTGAGGGCGAAGGCCTCGGCCTCGCGACCCTGATGAAGGAAGCCGGCCTTGCTTCAAGCAACGGCGAGGCTCTGCGCGCGATCGAGCAGGGCGGCGTGTCCGTCAACGGCGAAAAGGTCACAGACAAGCGCATGAACGTCACTGCCTCAATGTTCGAGGACGGAGCCCTGATGATCAAGAAGGGCAAGAAGAC
>JAFWVZ010000085.1 GCA_017523605.1 Bacillota bacterium
ATAGTTACCAAAGCAAACAACGGAAAATACACCGTCCTGTTCGACATGGACAAGGACGGCGTGGATCATACACAGATAAAGACGAACAAAGCCCGCGCGCTGGAAACTCTGACCATGCTTGCGGGAGGCGCAGCAAGAAACTTTACGGCTGCCGGATCCGGAATGCTTTCATCGGCAGGCGGGTCGCTGTATTCCAGATTCTCCAACGTTAAAATGATAAAGGCTGTGCGCAGCAAGGACCTTATAAAGCTGCACGGAAAACTGATGCGCAATCAGATCTATGTAACGGCAGAAGACTTCGACTTCGTGTACGACTACATAGTCGAGCACTGCCCGAACGCTAAGATCGTCTGATCTTTCTTCTTACACGGTTTATATGCCTTTCGAAATCTCCACCGGACAATAGCTCCGCAAGGACGAGCTGATCCAGGGTCGGAACGCTGCATGAGCAGAATCCGACCCTGTCTTTATATACTTCGACAAGCAGTTTGGGAAGGACCATGTAAGCTATCCTTATGCCGGGGGATATGGTTATGGAGAAGCTGTTTACATAGATGACGCGCACTCCGCCGTCTATCTGGAAAAGTGTCTCTTCCGGCTTGGACAGCGGCGAATATTCGGACTCGAAATCATCCTCTATTATCCATGCTCCGCGGCTCTTGGCGTAGCTTATGTATTCTCTTTTTTTGGACGCGCTGGCGCTTATCCCGCTTGGATAGGATCTGTAAGGCGTTATGTGCAGAACGCCCGCCCCGCTCTTTTCCAGCTCCGAAGTGTGTATTCCGTTCTTACCAAGCCGGAGATGCTCCGTGTGAGCACCGTTCAGTTTGTACACCTGAAGTATCTTTCCGTAAGACGGATCCTCTATTCCGTAGCTTCTGTACCTTCCCAGCATGTCTATTATCATGCCGTACAGATATTCCGCGCCGCTACCTATGACTATCCTGTCCGGGGTCACCTTTATGCCCCTGCTCCTTGCCAGATAGCCCGCAAGAGCTTCCCTAAGCTCAAGGCAACCCTGTCCCGGAGCCTTTACCAGAACAGCTTCAGCTTTTTCCGAAAGTATGCGTCTTACGGCCTTTGCGTAGACGGAAAACGGGAACGGCTCGAAGCCCGGACCGGGGATACTTCCTGCCGCAGCATCGTCCGTAGGCTCAGCAGCGTCAGGCGTTTCCGTACTGTGCACACTGCCGAAAACGTCCGTAGGATCGTAACAGACATAATACCCGCTCCTTTCGCGAGGAGAAACGTACCCTTCCTCCTCCAGAAGCTCGTAAGCGTGCTGTATTGTTATAACGCTGACTCCGTACCGGTCCGCCGCCACACGTTTGGAGGGAAGCCTGCTTTCCGCCGGATATACCCTCTCGATGATATCGCTTTTAAGCTTTTCGTAGATGTTTATGTATTCAGGAGTCTTTTTCATGTTTTTCGTTCCAATCTGGTTATATAAAATTCTTTTATTTTGATAGTTTTCATATGATCAAGTTTAATTTACACTATCAGCAATTCAACTTCAAGGGCTTTTTGGATCTTAACTGATCCGTTCGTAATATAAGGAGGTCGTCATGAATAACAACTCACAGGACAACAAGACGTTCCGGATAGTTTTCATAGGTGTAATGACTGCAATAGTATTCGTCATTACATACCTGAGGATCCCGTTCTTCGGTTCCAAGCTCAGCCTGGGCAACGTGTTCTGTCTGCTCTCCGGTCTCATGTTCGGGCCGGTTGCCGGCGGACTTCCCGCAGGACTCGGCTCCTTCATCTACGACCTTGTCGGCGGATACGACTTCATACAGGCTCTCATAACCTTCGTCTCCAAGTTTGCCATGGCCTGGATATGCGCTAAGGTCGCCGGCACCTACATCAAAAATAAGCCGGAGAGCAACGTAAGGATAGTCACCGGAAGCGTCGTAGGCGCCCTCAGCTACGTTGTGCTTTACATGCTCAAGACCTACGTTTACCAGAGATTCGTATACGGCAACCCGCTGGACGGCGCTCTGGCAGTAATGGCTTCCAAGCTCCCCGCTTCCCTTATTAACGCCGTCTGCGCATTCATCCTTGCTCCGATAATCTACAAGGCCATAGCGCCTATCCTTAACAAGAACGGCTCGCTCAGCAAAGTAAGAGGATAGAAGATAAGAACGGACGCAACGTTATATTGTTCAATACCGCCCGATTCTGATATAATGATTCGGGCGTTTTTTATTGCAGAAAGCACAGAGAAATGAAAGCACTCATAGCAATGTCCGGCGGCGTGGATTCTTCAGTCGCGGCGTATCTTACAAAAGAACAGGGCCTGGAATGCATTGGCTGCACCATGAAGCTCTTCGAATCGGAAGATGCCGGTATTTCTTCGTCCAAAGTATGCTGCAGCCTGGACAGCGTGGAAGACGCCCGAAGCGTTGCGTTCAGCATAGGAATACCCTTCTATGTCTTCAACTACAAAGACGAGTTCCGTCAGAAAGTGATCGGCAAGTTCGCGGACGAATACATGCGCGGCCTTACGCCCAACCCGTGCATAGAATGCAACACCCATCTTAAGTTCGGAAAGCTTGTGCAGCGCGCAAAGGAACTTGGATGCAGCTATGTGGTGACCGGTCATTACGCGCGCGTAACGTTCGACGGAAAGAAATACCACCTGCTCCGCGGACTGGATCCTTCCAAGGATCAGAGCTACGTTCTGTATACGCTTACACAGGAGCAGCTGTCCATGCTCCGCTTGCCGCTGGGAGAATACAACAAGGACGAAGTGCGGAAGATCGCGGCGCGGCAGGGATTTGTAAACGCGGACAGACCTGACAGCCAGGACATCTGCTTCGTGCCTGACGGCGACTACGCGGCAGCAATAGAACGCTTTACCGGTAAAGCACCAGGGCCCGGAGATTTCGTAGACGCAGAAGGCAAAGTGCTCGGAAAGCACAAAGGCATAATCCACTATACCGTAGGTCAGAGGAAAGGCCTTGGCATTGCCTTCGGTGAGCCTATTTTCGTAGTACGTACGGATCCGCAGACTAACACTGTCATGCTCGGAAAGAACGAAGACCTGTTCTACAGGCACGTTAAAATACGGGATGTCAACTGGATAAGCGGAGAGGCACCGCAAGCTCCTGTAAACGTGCAGGCCAAGCTCAGATACCGCCAGCAGGCGGCAGACGCACTGCTTAACCCGGAAGGAACGGACCGGGCGGAACTGGTATTCGGCCAGCCCCAGAGAGCCCCCGCGCCGGGCCAGGCAGCAGTTTTCTACGACGGAGACGAAGTGCTTGGCGGCGGCATCATCGAACATGCTTTTTAAGGCCGAAAACAGGCCTTTTAAGAGACTTTATACAGCTAACAGGATAATTATGTTATGAAGATAGTTCTATACGTCATTTGCGCGATTTTAGCTCTTGTAATACTCTGGTTCGCATTGCTCTTTATAAGCGGACTTTTCGTAAGCAAGGACAAGGAGTACAACACCAACAGCAAGTATTACAGGTTCCTGCTCAACTTCTCCACGGCCGTTGCCATGTGGCTGATCAGGATAAAGATCCGGACCACCGGAACGGAGCTTCTTCCCAAGGAAGGACGTTTCCTTCTGGTCAGCAACCACCGCTCCAATTTCGACCCGCTCATAACCTGGCACGCCCTCAGGAAGTACGATCTGGCGTTCATCTCCAAGCCGGAGAACTTCAGCGTTCCTTTCTTCGGAAAGATCATACGCAAATGCTGCTTCATGGCCATAGACCGCCACGATCCCGAAAAAGCAAACGTCACCAAGGAACGCGCCGCAATGCTCATGAAGACCGGAGCCGTAAACGTTGCGGTCTATCCGGAAGGCACCCGAAGCAAGACAGGCGAGATGCTCCCCTTCCACAACGGGCTCTTCAACATGGCAAAAGAAGCAGACGTTCCCGTCTCCATAATGACGCTGCACGGGACCAGAGACATAAAGGACAACTACCCGAAAAAGCGCTCGGATGTTTATCTGGACATAGTCGGGACGATCCCGCTGGAAGATGTGCGCACCCTTTCGCCCCACGATCTGGGCGTACGCGCAAGAGAAGCGATGCTGGAGAACCTGGCAAAATACGAACAGAAATAAGACATTAAGCATTGAAAGACAAAACGGCCCGCCGGGCCGTTTTTTACTGTCAAGATCCCTGCTATTGCGCAAGACAGATCATCCATAGCAAAAGCCCCGCATTGCTGCGGGGCCGTTCTGTGCATATCAAAAGCCCCGCCGGACGGCGGGGCCGATCATGTCATCTCTTGTATCCGGGTATGGTCTTAAGCTTATGCAGGTTGAGCACATGCATGCGGTCGATCTTCTTTCTGGTCTCCTCGTCTTCGCAGACGCCTTCCAGAATGTACCTGTCAAGGACGGCGTAGGTAAAGCCGATCTTGTCTTCGTCAGTCATTCCGGAAAGGCCGTCGGACGGGGCTTTGCGGACAAGGTTCTTAGGAATGCCCAGGGCATCGCCTATCTGCAGCACCTCGGATACCGTAAAATCTGCAAGTATCGCAAAGTCTCCCGCGGCATCGCCGTACTTTGTTGAATAACCTATGTAGTCCTCGGACCTGTTGCAGGTATTGGCTACCCTGCCCCCGTTCGGAAGGCTCTGCGCCACCGCGTAGAGCGTGGTCATGCGGATCCTCGGCGGGATGTTGATGCGGGTGTCGTTCGTAAGCTCGAACTGCTCGGACAGCGTATCCTTAAGAGCTGTAGTAGCCGCACCGATGTTGATCACATAGTGCTTAAGGCCCAGGTGCTCCACCAGCTGGTAGGAATCGGAGATGTCAGACTGCTCTCCGTCCGGCATCAGAACGCCTACCACCCTGTCCTTACCGAGCGCTTTAACAAGGAGCGCCGCGCAGATGCTGGAATCCTTGCCGCCGGAAATGCCTATCACGGCGCTTGCCTTGGGACCGTTCTCCTCAAACCACTCCTTTATCCATGCAACTATGTTCTTTATCTCTTTCTTTGCGTCGAACATCGGTAGTTCCTCCGTGTAAACTCAGCTAAAGTCCTTATGGATCTTTCTTCAGCAGTCTAGCCGTCGTAGCGTGCCTTCTCGTGCTCCATGCGCCACTTTATGCTTCGCTCCAGATACTTAACGTATTCAGGATTCTTGCATATGCCCTTGCCGGCGTCGTCGGAGATCTTTGCTACGTCTCCGCCGTTGCATGCCGTGGTCTTCATGACTATGTTGAGAGGCTTTGCAAATGTGTCGTTGGAAATGTAAGTTCCTATTCCGAACGCGACCTTTACCTGATCCTTGAAAGTGGAATAGATGGCATCCGCTTTCTGGAAGTTTAGACTGTCGGAGAACAGCAGCGTCTTGGTCTTAGGATCTATGCCCAGCTTCTTGTAATGAGCTATCATCTTTTCAGCCCAGGCGTACGGATCCGCGCTGTCGTGCCTTACGCCGCTGAACAGCGTGGCAAACGTAAGCTGGAAGTCCCTCAGGAAGCAGTCGGTCGTGATCGCGTCCGTAAGAGCAGTTCCGTTGAGTATGCCGTACTCCTTGACCCAGTAATCCATCATGTACCAGTTGGAATAGGACGGGTTGTGCTTGTGGTTGCCCTGACCTACGCACATTACCCACTCGTGCGCCATCGTGCCTACAGGAGTAACTCCGTACTTCCTGGCAAGATAGACATTGGAAGTACCCACGAACTTGGAATCTTTGTACTGAGCGTCCTTCATCTTGCGGACAGCCATCTCCTGAGCCTCGCCGGACAGGCGCCTTCTGAGTCCGAATTCGCTGAAAGATCCGATGTTGTACTTGCCGGTCTTAAGCCATTCTATCTTTTCATCCAGACGTTTCTCGAAGTCCTTTATCAGCTCGTCGTAGTTGAACTGCATGCGGAAATACACCTCGTTGACTATGGCAAGCGTGGGTATCTCGTACATGGAGGTATTCAGCCATGTGCCAGTGGTCTCTATGGAAAGACCGCACTCATCGTCTTCGGAGATGTGGAAGTCCTCGAATCTGGGGTGCCAGAGCCTAAGGAAGTCTATGTAGGAGCCCTTCAGCCACCTGATGTTGTTCAGATACTCCAGCTCGTCTTCCTTAAAGCGCAGACCGCAGTACATCTTGATCTGCCTCTTTATCTCCTTTACCATCTCCGGCGTGAACTTTACGTCCGTATTCCTGCACCTGAAAGTCCAGGTGGTCTTGTAAGCCGGGAACTGGTGGTATATGGCCTGTCCCATGGAGAACTTGTAAGCGTCGGTCTCCATTAAACTGTTTATGATCCTGTCCATCTTGCCCTCCTGATATAATCCGTTAAGGTAAATGTATTCTTCCACCGGCACGGGGACCAGATCCTTGGTGTCCTCCAGCGCTTCTATCTTTCTGTGTATCTCTGTGGACGATATGTCCGGTATGTTTTCGTAGATTATCTCGTATCTTAAGTTCGGGAACTGCTTTTTGAGAGCCTCGGCAAGATCTTCCACCTTGTCGTTCGGGTCTCCGGTGTTGCGCGGGAATACCGTAAGCGTTGCCAGTTCGAATATCCTGGACGGCTCGTCCCATGTGGCTATGGTCTTAAGAACGTCTGCGCCGCACAGGAAGTAGAGCTCGGAATCCGGGTACTCTTTCTTTATGAGCCCCAGAGTCTTGCTGGTGTAGCTGGGCGTAGTCTCGTCGGATTCGACGCGGCTTACAAGGTATCCGTCCTCGCCCGTGCTCCTCATGGCTTCCACCGCCATCTCGTAGCGTATGTCGAAAGGCAGTATGTCCTTCTTAAAGTACGGGTTTCCGGCTGGAACTACCAGCACAAGATCCAGGCCCAGACGCTTTCTGGCGAGCTGAGCCATCATTACGTGACCGTTGTGTATGGGGTTGAAGGTGCCTCCCAGGACTCCTATCTTAGCCATTCTTAGCTCCCTTTTTCTTCTTGATGTTAACGATAAGGATGAGTATCACGTAGTAGACTACAAGAAGTCCCAGCGTAACAAGGCTCATTGTATAGGACTTCTGAGCTATGCTTACAAGAACCAGAAGCGGAGCTCCGAGCAGTATTCCGAAGCTGCTGCCCAGCACCAGGTTGTTAGCGGCCGGGGTCTTAAGATCAGGATCCAGTTCGCGGAGCAGAAGCACGCCGGAGCTTATGGTCCCGGTCATCATTCCGTACATGGACATGAGTCCTTCGTAATAGTATCCGGGATATACCTTCTTGCAGACGTAGCGCAGGTGCACCATGGTAACTACGGCGCCGACTATTACCATCAGTATGAACGGCAGCCACAGTCCGGACAGATCGTCGAAATCTATGGATGCGATGCCTGCGGTTATCATAAGGTCGAAGGCAACGCCGGAGAGCCTGCTCAGCAGGTAGTTGTTCTGATACTGGTTCTTTATTACTTTGCCCTTGGTAAGCTTGACAAGTATGACTCTTACAAGTATGGCTATGGCGGAACCGATTATGAAGTTAAAGCCCCAGAGCAGCGACTGCACGGTCTTGAGAAGTCCCGGAGCGATGGCGCCAATGCCTGCACAGATGCCGTGTATCGCAAGATAAGTAAGTCCGTAGACTACCATTACCAGAGCCACCTGGACGGAGAACCTGTCCACGGACTCGGAGATGGGAAGTTCGTTCTCGGACTGGAACGTGCCTACGTCAACGATCTCGGCGCCTTTTATGCTGTTCTCGGATCTATTGAACTTTCCGCTTTTTACAAGATAGTTGATGAATATTACGCCTATTATGCAGGCTACAAGATAGCCCGCAGCCGCTATGGCAAGACCGAAGGACCTGCCGCCGGCAAATCCCAGAGCCTCGAAGGATGATCCGATGTTGTTAGCCTGTCCGGGGCCCTGTCCGAAGCCCATCGGAAGCAGTATTCCGCTTGCCGGGAAGAGGTCAGGAAGCAGAGTCTTTGCAAGGATGAGCGATATTATAAGACCGCAGATGCCCTGCACCATATAGGAGCCTACTATTACGGCTCCGCTCTTAAGACCGACCAGCGATCCTTTTTCGGAGCCGGTCCTGTCCGGTACTTTAAGCGACATCGCTATGAAACCGATCGCTATTCCGTGATATGTGAGCCATTCCATGTAGCCGCTGTCCAGCTTTACTACGCCGCACACCTTAAGAATGAGCATTATGAAACCGGCAAGGACTGCCGTAGGCATTAGGCTCCTTCTGATGAACGGTATGCCGCGCCTTAAGAAGTGGGCTACCAGAATGATCCCGGCTATGAGTCCAAGCTGCAGTATGCTGTTCCACAGCTGGACGTTTGCAGATGAATAATCCATTTTTACCTCTCGTATTCTCTTCCGGTAAGGAAATAGTAACTGATCAGATGATGCAGAGCGCTTGCCCTTTCGGAAAGCTGCATCTCGTAGTACGTATTATCTTCTGTCGTAAAGAGTATTTTATTTGTAAGCACTATGGCCATGCTTCCAATGTCGGTCAGGGGGAAGGACAAGGTCTTTTCGCCCTGCACTTCCATCCTGTTGCTGTACAGCGCAAGCTTGCCGCTGCAGACAAGCTTCTTGCCTTCCAGCGGATGGACCACGTAAAGCTGTGCGCCCTCATCCTCTCTTACAAGGAAAGGCTCTTTAGAGGCTGCATCCTTAAGGTGATCTCTTAGCTTTTCTTTCTCCCATCTGTACCATTCCAGGACCGTGGAGAACGCAGGAGCGCTTCCGTCCGGTCTTTCGAAGAATCCTTTTTCAGTGAATATGTGCTCCGAACCGCACTTTCCGCAGACGAGCCTGTCTCCGCTGCTCTTAAGGCTGTGGAACTCTCCGCAGTCCGGGCACGCGAACAGCGCGGTCTCCAGAGTTTCCGCGGGCGCTGCGCAGGTGTAGGAATAGTTCTTTTCTTCCTGATCCTTGAACGCGTCTACGTAAAGGTCTCTGTTGATAAGATCAGCTACCTCTTCCTTTGTAAGTTTCTTAAGCTCTTCCGGGCTGTACTCTCCGGAGAACTCGCCCCAGACCTTGCCCTTTCTTACGGTCTTGCTCCAGCGCGGATTTACGAAATAACCTCCGTGCACGCAGAAGTTGATGAGTCCTGCGCCGCTCTTCTTGGCAAGAGCGCCTGCGTTGGGCGATATGAATCCGGTCTCTCCGGTAAACGATCTGTTGCCTTCCACCATCATGCAGACGTTCTGGCCTGCCTTAAGACGCTTAAGGATCTCCTTTGTGGTCCCTATCGCGGACGCACCCTTCTTTCTGGCTATCGGATCCACAAGGAACCTTATAGCCTTGCTTACGAATCCCGCGCGGAATATGTGCTCGCTCGCTACAAAATAGGTATGGCCCTTAAACGCCATGCCCAGATAAAGGAAATCCCAGTTGGTGGTGTGGTTGGTAAGGATCAGATTGGCTTTGTTCTTCGGTGTAAAGTCCTGCCATTCATAGTCTCCGCGAATGCGAAAATAGAGCCTTGCGAAGACTCTCATGATCCTGTATATGACTACTCGAAATGTATGCATATGATTATTGTATCACATTATCGGCATTAATTCACATCGTTTTAAACCAGACGAACTTCACAATGCTCTAAAGAGCCTTACCCGCAAGGACTTCTGAAAAGTCCACGAGTGATATCCCCATCCCAGGCAGACGTTTTTCCTGCGATGCAAAATCGTACATTATCCCGTCCGCTCTGTGAGCGTCGCTGCTCAGAACGAATCTGCCACCGCGCTCCGCTATGTATCTTATCATGTCGTCCGACGGATACGGAGAAGTTCTGTAACCCCTGGACATTGCGCCGGTATTGATCTCGAAGAGTTTCCCGGTCTTAAGCAGCTTGTCGGCCGCTGCCTGCCAGGCTTTAACGTAGCGCGCATTCGAGCTGTCGAACAGCCTGTCCCCTTCGTTGAACTTGGAGACGAGGTCGAAGTGCCCTATTATGTCGCAGCCTGTCCTTTCGACCACTTCTGAGACGGCCTCGAAATACGCCCCGCAAAGAGTGTAGATGTCCCCTCCGAATTGTTCGTCCGCAAGCTGCTTAAGTATCTCCGGCTTGTAATCCACAGGCAGCAGACCGTCAGGTCCGCCGATGTAATGGACAGAGCCGATCACATAATCGTACTGCGCATCGGGCGCAGGAGCGTAAATGTCCTGCTCTATGCCGCAGTAGATCTTAATTATTCCGTCGCAGAGTTCCTTGTACTTTTCCACGTCTTCGCGGTACTGCGCGGTTCCTTCCGGACTCATGCAGCAGTCCATGTCGTACGGAGCATAGGAATGCCCGGAGAAGCCCAGCGCGGTCATGCCTTTGCCTACCGCGGCCTTCACCATCTCCTCTACGGTATTTCTGCCGTCGCAGTATTTCGTATGCATGTGGAAGTCGGAAAGTATCATCGTTTCTTTATTTTTGCCGGAACCGTTACTTTCCGGTCATCTTCTCCTGTTTTACCTTGTGATCTATGACGTGGCGGGAAGCCAGTTCCTTTCTGATGTCGTCGAGGCTTATCCCCTGCTGCACCATCAGCACCATTACGTGGTAAGCAAGATCCGCGATCTCGTATATGGTCTCCGGCTTATCCTCTGCCTTGGCGGCGATTATTACTTCCGTGCATTCTTCGCCGACTTTTTTAAGTATCTTGTCCGTGCCCTTCTGGAACAGGTATGTGGTGTAGCTGCCTTCCGGAAGCTCCGCCTTTCTGCCCTGAAGGAGCTTGTAGAGGCTCTCAAGCGAAAAGTCTTCGTCCGGAGCTTCACCTTCGAAAAGAGGATACTCAAAGCAGCTCTCCGTTCCCAGATGGCATGCAGGACCGTCCGGACGAGCCTTTATCACCAGGCTGTCTCTGTCGCAGTCCGCGGTTATCGATACAACGTGCATGTAGTTGCCGCTGGTCTCGCCCTTGGTCCAAAGCTCCTGCCTGGACCTGCTCCAGAACGTTGCAAGTCCGGTCCGGATGGTCTTTTTAAGGCTCTCTTCGTTCATGTACGCAAGCATAAGGACTTTGCCGCTCGCGGCGTCTGTTACCACTGCAGGCACAAGGCCGCTAGCGTCGAATCTGATCTCGCCTATGTCCGTCATTTCGTTCTCCTTACTTCTATTCCTTCGTCCGCGAGGACGCGCTTAAGATCCTCTATCTTTACTTCTCCGTAGTGGAAAATGGATGCCGCAAGCCCCGCGTCCACGAACGGAAGTTTTCTGAACAATTCCGTAAAATGCTCCATGTTCCCGGCCCCGCCGGAGGCGATCACCGGTATCTTAAGGTCCGAACACAGATCCGTAAGCATCTGCAGATCAAAACCTTTCTTAACGCCGTCGGTGTCTATGGAATTAAGGACCAGCTCGCCCGCTCCAAGCTCCTGACCGCGCTTTATCCATTCTTTTGCGTCTATGCCGGTGTCCTCGCGTCCTCCGCGCACAAATACGTGATATCCTCCGTCAACTCTCTTTACGTCCGCGGAAAGGACAACGCACTGGCTTCCGTAGCGCTTAGCGGCCTCGTAGATAAGCTGCGGATCCCTTACGGCTCCGGAATTTACGCTTACCTTGTCCGCGCCGCTCTTAAGGACTCTGTCGAAATCGTCCAGAGTATTTATGCCCCCGCCTACCGTAAGCGGTATGAATACCTTGGACGCCACCTCCGTAAGCACCTCGGTAAACAGCCTGCGTCCCTCCGCGGAAGCGGTTATGTCGTAGAACACCAGCTCGTCGGCTCCGCACTGCGAATAGAAGCTTCCCAGATCCACCGGCGAAGCAACATCTGCAAGTCCCTTAAAGTTTTTCCCTTTTACAACGCGTCCGTCCTTAACGTCCAGACAGGGTATGATACGTTTTGCTATCATTGTTCCTCCAGGATCTTCTTAAGATCCACGGCTCCGGTGTAGTATGCCTTGCCTATTATCGCGCCGTACATTCCGGCTTCTTTAAGGGCGAGAACATCGTCTTCCGAGGATACTCCGCCGGAAGCAACTATGTTTAGCTTAAGCGAACTGTTCATTTTGCGGTAAAGGTCCAAATTCGCACCCTTCATGGCGCCGTCGCGCGATATGTCCGTGCAGACTATCGTAGAAACGCCGATATCCTGAAGCTGTCCGCAGAAGTCCATAGCTGTAAATGAAGACTCTTCGGTCCAGCCCTTTATTGATACATAATTATTTTTTATGTCTACTCCTACTGCAACATGTTCGCCGAAGCGATTTACAGCTTCTTTCAGCAGTTCGGGATCTTTTACGGCTGCCGTTCCCAGCACCACGCGGCTTACTCCGGCGTTTAGATACTTTTCTATGACGCCCATGCTGCGTATGCCGCCGCCGACCTCCGCCTTAAGTCCGCAAGTCTCTATTATGCCGGTTATTACAGAAAGATTGGGTGTCTCACCGCTTCTTGCGCCCTCCAGATCCACTATGTGGACCCATTCCGCGCCGCATCTCGCGAACTCTGCCCCTACTTCTTCCGGGCGGTCGCTATATACAGTCATCTGAGCGTAATCGCCTTTGTAAAGGCGCACCGCTTTCCCTTCGTAAATGTCTATTGCAGGAAGAATTATCATCGTTTTTTCCTTGTTTCACGGTCCCGCTGCTAACGGGCATGTCTATCTACAGCTTGCAGAAACACCTTAGGACTTCAAGTCCTGCTTCGCCGCTCTTTTCGGGATGGAACTGGCATCCGTAGATATTGTCTCTGTGCAGCGCCGCTGTTACCGGAGCGCCGTATTCGGTCACAGCGCTTATGTATTCCTCGGGTGCGTCGCAGTAATATGAATGCACGAAATACATGTATGTGCCTTCCGGAGTGTTTTCGAACACCGGCGAGCTGCCTGTCATTATCAGCTTGTTCCAGCCCATCTGCGGTATCTTAAGTCCTGCAGGAACTATGTCCGTCATCGCCCTGACTACGCCCGGGATAAGACCAAGGCCTTCGTATTCGCCGAACTCAAGGCTCTTATCCAGAAGGAGCTGCATGCCAAGGCAGATACCCATAAGAGGCTTCCCTTCCGCAGCCTGCTGCTTTACAAGGTCCCACAGCCCGCTTTCCCTTAGTTTTGCGGCCGCGTCCCTGAAAGCTCCTACTCCGGGCAGTACCAGCCTGTCGGCTTTTTTGATCGTTTCCGGATCCGAAGTAAGGACAGCCTCCGCGCCTACCGCCCCGAACGAGCAGACCAGCGAGAACAGATTCCCTACTCCGTAATCGATTATGGCTGTCATAGCATCCCCTTAGTTGAAGGTACTTCTCCGGCAAGTTCCGGATCTATGCTTACCGCGGTCCTTAAGGACCTTGCGACGGACTTGAACTGCCCTTCTATTATGTGGTGAGAGTTCCTGCCGTCCAGCTGCTTTATGTGCAGAGTCATCCTTGCTGCTCTTGCAAACGCGGCCCAGAACTCCTCGGCAAGCTCCGTATCGAAGTCGCCGACCTTCCTGGCGCGTATCCTTGCCTCGTATGAAAGGAAAGCTCTGCCGGAAAGGTCCACTGCACTTAGTATCAGAGCTTCGTCCATTGGAAGAATGCAGTCCCCGTAGCGTCTTATGCCTTCCTTGCCGCCAAGTGCCTTAACGAATGCTTCGCCCAGGCATATGCCGGTGTCTTCTACGGTGTGATGCCCGTCCACGTTAAGATCGCCCTTGCAGCTGAGCTTAAGATCGAATCGGCCGTGCTTGGCGAAAAGCTCCAGCATGTGGTCCAGAAATCCCACGCCGCTGCTTATCTCCGACTTTCCTTTTCCGTCCAGATCCAGAAACAGCGAAATGTCCGTTTCCTTGGTCTTTCTGTCTATCTGTGCCGTTCTCATTGCGAACCTCCGTTCATGCCTTGTCCGTTATTATCTCTGCCAGCGCGTCCAGCAGGACGTCCATCTGATCTTTGCTTCCTATAGTTATCCTCAGGTAGTCCTTTATTCTGGCAGCACCGAAATGCCTTACCAGGATCTTTCTTTCCGAAAGCTTATCCAGAAGCTCCTTGCCTCCGCGCTCCGGATGCTTTGCGAAAACAAAGTTGGCGGAGGAATCCGTAAGTTCAAAGCCTAGCTTCTTAAGCCCTTCTACCGTATATTCTCTGTTTTGTATTATAGCGGCGCAGCACTTTTCTGTATAGTCCCGGTCCAGAAGGGTCCCGGCGCCCAGCGCCTGCGTATAGGAGTTTACATTGTAGGGATTGGTCGAATACTTGATGGTATTAAGGTCGTTTATTAGTTCCTTGTTTCCGACCGCAAATCCCAGCCTGGATCCTGCCATGGAGCGCGATTTGGAGAAAGTCTGCACCACCAGAACGTTGCTGTATTTCTTTGTCAGCGGTACGCAGCTCTGCGCTCCGAAGTCCACGTAGGCCTCGTCCACAACTATTACGTTGTCCGGCTTAGCCGCGGCAAGCTTTTCCATCTCGGAAGGAGGAAGAGCTATTCCAGTAGGAGCGTTGGGGTTTGCTATGAACACCGTTCCCTTGATGTCCATGTATTCGTCGACTTTTATGCTCAGGTCGTCCGCCAGCGGAACTATCACCTGCTCTATGCCGTTCAGCGAAGCGAAGACCGGATAGAATCCGTAGGTTATGTCCGGAAATACAGCCGGGCAGCCCTCGCCGCAAAAAGCCATAAAGGCAAAGTTGAGTATCTCGTCAGAACCGTTTCCGGCTATGACCTCGTCCGCTTCCACGCCGACAGTCTGCGCGAACAAAGCGCACAGCTGCTTAGCATCCGTATCGCAGTAAAGATTTGCCGGGCGGGCATTCTGTGCCGCGTACGCAAGCGCTTTTTCGGAAGGCGCAAACGGTGATTCGTTGGTGTTTAGTTTTGTAAAGCCTGCCGGGTCCGACGGCTGCACGCCCGGAACATATGGCTTAAGTTCCGAGAATCTGCTGCTGAAAAACCTGCTCATTTTTAGCTCCGGATATTATTTGTCTTCTGTCCTGATAAGCACGCTTCTTGCATGCCCTATTAGTTCTTCTTTCCCTGCAAACAGCGCTATGTCCTTAGCCGCCGCGGCAAGCGCGTCTCCGCTGTAGTAAGTGAACTGCGTCTTCTTTATGAAATCGTCCACGGAAAGCGGGCTGGAAAACTTTGCTCTTCCGCTTGTCGGGAGCGTGTGATTGGCGCCCGCGTAATAGTCTCCTACAGCTTCCGGGCAGTTGCGCCCAAGGAATACGGAACCCGCGTGCCTTATCTTGTCCAGATACTTAAACGGTTCGTCCACGCACAGCTCCAGATGCTCCGGCGCTATCTCGTTAGCTATCTCCACAGCCGCGTCTATGCTGTCCGCCACTATTATCTTTCCGTTGTTTTCTATGGAAGTTCGCGCTATATCTTCTCTGGGCAGCACCTGCAGCTGCCTTTCTATCTCCTGCTGCACCGCAAGAGCAAGATCCATGGAATCCGTTACCAGCACCGCGGAAGCCATCTTATCGTGCTCTGCCTGCGAAAGCATGTCGGCTGCTATGTGCCTCGGATCCGATGCCCCGTCCGCTACGCAGAGTATCTCGCTGGGACCTGCTATCATGTCTATGGATACTTCACCGAAGACCTGCTTCTTAGCTTCCGCTACGAATACTCCGCCCGGACCTACTATCTTGTCCACTTTCGGAATGCTCTCGGTGCCGTAAGCCAGCGCCGCAACAGCCTGGGCTCCGCCTGCCTTGAATATCCTGTCCACCCCTGCAACATACGCCGCAGCAAGTATGGACGGCGACACCTTTCCGTCTTCCCCGGGAGGAGTTACCATTATAAGCTCGCCTACTCCGGCAAGCTTTGCGGGTATGGAGTCCATAAGGACCGTAGAGGAAAGAGGCGCAGCGCCTCCGGGAACGCAGAGCCCTGCTCTGTCCACGGGCGTTATCTTCTGGCCTATCACTATGCCATCCTCTTCTATAGTGAACCCCTTGCGTATCTGCATGGAGTGGAATTTCTTTATGTTTGCGGCGGACCTTTTAAGCACTTCCAGAAACTCCGGATCTACGGAGCTTACTGCCTCTGCTATCTCCTCTTGCGAAACAGCCAGGCTGGTAAGCTTTGCATTGTTGAAGCGCTCCGCGTACCTATACAGAGCAGCGTCTCCGTTTGCCCTGACGTCCGCAATGATCTCCGCCACTGTATCTTCCACACCGGTCTTCATGTCCGGCCTTGCGAAGATCTCGGAATTGGGCACTTCTCCGTATTTAAGTATCTTTATCATGCTACACCTGCTTTCCCAGCGCTTCCGTAAGACGCGCAACGGCTTCTCCCTTAAACTCGTACGAAGCCTTGTTCGCGATCAGCCTTGCGCTTATGTCCGCTATCTTCTCGCGCTCCTTAAGACCGTTCTCCCTGAGGGTAGTACCGGTCTCCACTATGTCCACGATAACGTCGGACAGTCCCAGAAGAGGCGCCAGCTCTATGGAGCCGTTAAGCCTTATGATGTCTATGTCCCTTCCCAGCGATGCGTAGTACTTTGCAGCTATGTTTTCGAACTTAGTGGCAACGGTCAGCGGCCTGCCGGGATCATCCGAGAAGTCCGCCTTGGCTGCTACTGCCATGCGGCATATTCCGGTCTTAAGATCCAGCAGTTCGTACACCGCCGGGCTGTGCTCCATTATTATGTCCTTTCCGCATACGCCAAGGTCCGCAGCTCCGCGCTCAACGTACACCGCAACGTCCGAAGGCTTTACCCAGAAGTAGCTTACGCCCTTCTCTTCGTTTACGAATATAAGCTTTCTGTTCTCGGACACTGCGTCCGGGCACTCGTACCCGGCGGCCGACATCATCTTGTAGACCTTTTCTCCGAGTCTTCCCTTAGGAAGAGCGATCCTCAGCATCTTTGCGTCTGCCGCGCCGTCTTCGGGAGTTTCTCCCGCAGCATCCACAGCGCGCTCCAGTACGTCCAGATATACGGCAAAACCTATGGCTCCGCAGTTCTTTCCCATGCGTGCGGCCAGCGCGTCGTAGCGGCCTCCGGAAAGGACTTCCTTGGGAACGCCGCTTACGTAGCCCTTAAATACTATACCGCTGTAGTACTTTGTGGTGCATCCCGCGGAAAGATCTATCCTGAGGCCATTTGTAAGGCCGCTGTCTTTCATGCCGTCGCAGATGCCCTTAAGCTGCCCGGTCTTTTCGTTCCAGAAACCAATGGCTTTAACGGCTCCGAGCACGTCTTCCGGGTCGCCGCACAGGAACGCAAGATCCGCTATGGTTCCAAGATCCTTGC
>JAFWVZ010000086.1 GCA_017523605.1 Bacillota bacterium
ATCCAGAAGCCCCTCATGGACTTCTGCGGTACTCAGACCAAGCGTGCGGCTGCAATGGCGCAGGCGGAGGCCGCGGCCTTCGACCCCGGCAAGCTTATAATTACCATGGACTGGGAGTTCGGTTCCAGCGGCGATATCCTGGCTTACGACCTGGCGGAAAAGCTTGGCGCCAAAGTGTATTCCAACGACCAGCTGGTTGACATGGAGATAGCGGAATCCGGTCTGCCGGAGCGCTTCGTAAGGGAGCACGAAAAGCTTATGAGGCACAGCGCCCTCTACGACTATTCCACCTACGCCTACATGATCCAGCAGACGCTGGATCCGCTGGACGAGCTCTACGCGGCGCAGGTAAGGGTGCTCAGAAACATCGCGAAGACGGAGCAGCGCGCCATAATTCTTGGACACTGCGGAAACTACATACTCCGCGACGACCCGAACTGCTTTAAGATATTCGTTCATGCGGACCGCAGCGACCGTGTAGCCCGTGCTGAGAGGCGCCACAACATAAGCGAGGAAGACGCCGAGAAGGCCATGCACGCCACTAACCGCTCGCGTTCCAAGTATCATCAGGACTTTACCGGCGAGATGTGGGGGCAGGCCTGCTACTACGATCTGACCTTAAGTCTTTCGGCGTTTACAAGGGCAAACAGCTCGCCTCTGGTGGTGGACGCGGTGGAGCGCTGGAAGGCCGGACACAAGGAACATAACACAAAAATTTCCACACAAGCGTAGAAGAATATAGTATAATATTCAGACAAGATCGTTAGGGGCGATCGACCGGCAGAAACGCGGCCGGAGGGGAAAAAGAGATGGCAAGATACAACAAGAAAAAAAGCAGCGGATCGCTGGGAGCGGTAGCGCTTATCGTTCTGGCAGCCATGGTGCTGTCGTCCGTCATAGGCGTTG
The DNA here is from genome assembly GCA_017523605.1 of Bacillota bacterium. GTDB lineage: Bacteria > Bacillota > Clostridia > Peptostreptococcales > Anaerovoracaceae > RUG13409. The sequence goes on from JAFWVZ010000086.1 coordinate 907, forward strand.
CCATGGGCAATACGGAGACAGGCAAAACGCCTGCGCCGGCCCCGTCTAATACGGTAACGCCATCCGATGTGCCTTCCGGCAACAACGGAGAGACCGTTCCGCAGAACGGAGCAGATCCGGAGCCTGCAAAGGAGCCTACCGCAAAGGAAAAGGCACTCTCCAGGCAGGACTTTACGATAGACCCGGCCACAGGAATGGCCAAGGAAATAAAGATCGTAGACGACAACTACACCATACTGGTAAACCGCACCCATCCGCTTGCTCAGTCATATAAGCCGGACGACATGGTCACCGTTAAATACGTGGTGTCCGGAGTAGGCAAGAAGGGCGAGACGGACCAGCTGCGCAAGGTAGCGGCGGAAGCCTTCGAAAAGATGGTGGAAGCAGCGGCCGAGCAAGAGATAAACATCAAGATGCGCACCGGCTTCAGGTCCTACGAGTACCAGAAGGACAGGCTCTACGATCCCGAAGTCAAGAACAAGGGACAGGCTGAGGCAGACAAGGCTACAGCAAGACCGGGCCATTCCGAGCATCAGACCGGCCTGGCGCTGGACGTTGGCGGCGAGTCCCAGAAATATGCTCTTTCCTACGAGTTCGGCGATACTAAAGAGGGCAAATGGGTGGCTGAGCACTGCCACGAGTTCGGATTCATAATCCGCTACGTGGACGGCACGAAGAAGGAGCCCGGCAAGCTTACGGGCTACGTATTCGAGCCCTGGCACATACGCTACGTGGGAGTGGACGTCGCAACGGAAATGTACGAACTGGGCGGCGGAAAGCTTACATACGAAGAGTATCTGGGCATACTGGACTAATGACCGTCCGGAGCAGCGGGGCGCTGCCTGCATAAAGATTGCATGTAAACATTCGTTATTTCATATACAGTTAACAGATCGGAGGAGCAATGGCACAGTATTTCAACGAACCTTCAAGGACCTTCAGCGAGTACCTTCTTGTACCCGGTTACACCGGCCCGGACTGCATACCGGCAAACGTGGACCTTTCCACACCGCTGGTAAAGTTTAAGAAAGGCGAGGAGCCGGAACTTAAGCTGAACATCCCCATGACCTCTGCGATAATGCAATCGGTCTCCGGCGTCAAGCTGGCCGTGGCGCTTGCCCAGGAAGGCGGCATCTCGTTCATATTCGGTTCTCAGACAGCTGAGAACGAGGCGGCTATGGTGGCAAGGGTCAAGGCGACCAAGGCAGGGTTCGTTCCTTCGGATTCCAACGTCCGTCCGGACCAGACCCTTGCGGACGTAGTCTTCCTTAAGGAAAAGACGGGTCACTCCACCGTTGCTGTTACCGAGGACGGAACCCCGGACGGTAAGCTTCTGGGAATAATCACCAGCCGCGACTACCGCGTAAGCCGCATGGATCCTGCAACGCCGGTATCCACGTTCATGACCCCGGTAGATAAGCTTATATGTGCCAAGGAAGGCGTAAGCCTTGCCGAGGCCA
>JAFWVZ010000087.1 GCA_017523605.1 Bacillota bacterium
CAGGACCTGCAGCCCGTCACCGGCTCGCGCCCTATATTGAAAATTTCGGCCTCTATGCCGTTCTTTTCGAACACCTTGCGCATCTCGTCCAGCGCCTGGAACGTGTTGCCGCTCTCGCGAGGACTTCCATTGATCATAAGTACTTTCATTGTTATTCCTTTCCGCCCCGGACCGCGGGCGCCTCCTTTGCCTCTGTTGTAATTATCATATCATTTTTCCCGGCCTTATGATACAATTATCTTTGCAGGAGGAAAACTGAAATGGCTGAAATAACACTTACTAAAAATAATTTCCAGGCTGAAGTCCTGGACAGCAGCACACCGGTACTGGTGGACTTCTGGGCCACCTGGTGCGGACCGTGCAGGATGCTGGCTCCGGCGATAGAGCAGATCGCGGAAGAATACAGCGGCCGCCTCAAGGTCGGCAAAGTAAACATCGACGACGAACCGGAGCTCGCAGGGCAGTTCCAGGTCTCCGCCATCCCCACCGTCATCCTTTTCAAGGACGGCAAGCCGGTGGACATGTTCCTCGGATTCAGGCCCAAGGCAGCGGTAGAAGATTTCTTAAGCGGCAAGCTCTAGGGCCAGGCCGGGCCACTCCGGCAGAAGAATGATACAGGTCAGCGGCATCAAACTTAAGATAGGCGAAAGCACAGAAAGGCTCCCGGCTAAGGTCGAGAGCCGTCTTCGCGTGCTAAAAGGAACCATAGAGTCCGTGCGCATCGTAAAAGAATCACTGGATGCCCGCGAAAAACCGCGGCTCTACCACGTTTACACTCTGGAGCTTAAGAGCCAAAAACCGGACGAATGGCTGGCCGAGGCCTGCCGGCGGACAAATACGCAGTGGGCCTCCGTAAACCGCGTCAGAAAGACCATCAGACCGCTTGAGTGGCTTTCCGAAAGCACCGGCGGCAAGACCTCCCGCGGCGCGGCAGTTCTGCCACGCCCCGTAGTTGTCGGCTTCGGACCCTGCGGCATGTTCGCGGCGCTTGCGCTTGCGGAATACGGTCTTAAACCTGTGGTGCTTGAGCGCGGCAGGTGCATGGAAGAGCGCGTGCAAGCGGTGGAAGCCTTCTGGAACGGAGGCCCGCTGGACCCCGAAAACAACGTGCAGTTCGGCGAGGGCGGAGCCGGGACTTTCTCCGACGGTAAGCTCACCACCGGCACCAGATCGCCCTGGGCGGAATGGATACTGGAGCGCTTCGTAGACGCCGGAGCGTCACCTGAGATCCTTTACAAACAAAAACCCCACATCGGCACCGACGTGCTGCGCACTGTGGTCGTAATCATCAGAAAACGCATAGAATACCTGGGCGGCCAGGTCCTTTTCGGCTGCCGCCTGGAAAAGCTGGACCTTGAAGCGACAGAGGGCGGTGGAGAGGGACGGTTCTCCTCCACCGGCTCCGCCATTCGTGGGGTCTGGTTCTCCGGAACGTCAGAAAAGACCGCGGGTCTGCAGTACATTCCCGCGGACAGCGTGGTGCTCGCCACTGGGCACTCCGCCCGCGACACAGTTCGCGCCCTTTACAGCCAGGGCCTTGCCATGGAGCAAAAGCCCTTCTCAATGGGCGTCCGCATAGAACATCCGCAGAGCCTCATCGATATGGCGCAGTACGGCGCTCTCCACGAGGATCTTGGCATATGACCCGCGGACTACAAACTCAACGTTAAAACAGTCTCGGGGCGCGGCGTGTACACCTTCTGCATGTGCCCCGGAGGCTATGTCATAAACTCGTCTTCCGCGCTGGGCATGCTCGTCACCAACGGCATGAGCAACTCCGACCGCGGCTCGGACACCGCAAACTCGGCACTTCTTGCCGACATGCTGCCGCAGGACTACGCCCTGCAGTACCTGC
>JAFWVZ010000088.1 GCA_017523605.1 Bacillota bacterium
ATCCGCGATAAGATCGCCTATCTCCTGATCGCCGCAGGAAACTGCTGCTACCTGGGAGATGGCGTCCCTGCCGTTAACAGGAACGGATGCCTTCTTAAGAGCTTCTACAGCAACGTCTACGGCGCCCTGGATGCCCCTCTTAAGGACCATCGGGTTTGCGCCTGCAGCTACGTTCTTGAAACCTTCGCGGATTATGCTCTGCGCAAGCAGAGTAGCGGTTGTGGTTCCGTCGCCTGCCACGTCGTTGGTCTTGGAAGCGACTTCCTTAACGATCTGGGCGCCCATGTTCTCGTAAGCGTCTTCCAGTTCTATCTCCTTGGCGATGGTGACACCGTCGTTGGTGATGAGCGGGGAGCCGTACTGCTTGGCTATGACGACGTTCCTTCCCTTAGGTCCGAGCGTTATCTTTACTGTATCTGCAAGCTTGTCCACGCCTGCCTGAAGCTTTCTTCTTGCGGTCTCGCCGTAGTTTATATCCTTAGCCATGGTGCTGCCCCCTTACTCAATAACAGCCAGAATGTCCGACTGTCCTAAAACTATGTATTCTTCGCCGTCGATCTTTATTTCCGTGCCGCCGAAACTGGAGAAGAAGACCTTGTCGCCTTCCTTTACGTCCATCGGCTGACGCTTGCCTTCCGCAAGCGCTCCCGGGCCTACTGCCACGACACGGCCGAACTGCGGCTGCTCCTTGGCAGTTCCCGCTATGAACAGACCGCTGGCGGTCTTTTCTTCGGCGTCGTCGCGCTTAAGGACTACGCGGTCTCCTAAGGGTCTGAGTTTCATGTTTTACCTCCGTATATGTAATGGTTTTATAAACTTTATTAGCACTCTTCTTTCTTGAGTGCTAAGCATATTATAACGCTTAATATTTCAATGTCAACAGGAATTTTAAGGAGTGTATGTGAAGTATAAAAAAGCGGCCTTGATCAGCCGCAGAGCGCAGAAGCATCGTGGCCGGACGGTCAGCCTGCCGCGTCGCCTTTAGCCTTAAATCCGCGGACCTCCACGGTAACGCCGTTGATGTTGAAGTTGGTCATGCGGGAGACCTCTTCCACTATCCTCTTCTGCAGTTCGTACGCTGCGGTGCGGATGCGGCTGCCCCACTCCACGGTAACTATTACTCTTATGTAAAGATTGTTGTCCTCGTCCGGCGAGGATCCTGCCATTATGACCTGCGAAACGCCCGGCGTTACGGACACTATGTAGCCGACTATGTCGCTTATTACCTTTTCCGATATCTCGAACTTGCCCAGATAGCTGTACTTGGGCCTCATTACGGTCTTTTCGCCGCTGTCCTGGTCCGGTTTCTCCTGGCGGAAACTGCGCCTGGGGTTGAGGAAGTAGCCCGAGAACTGCTTGCGCACCTGAAGCGTGGGCGCGGGGATTACGTGCATGCCGTTGCGGTCGCGCATCTCCTGGGCCTTGGCGCGCTGGGCATCCGTGGTTATGTCCTCTATGTGCACGTATTCCGTTACCGGCGGCAGCTGAAGACGCCCGGAGATGATGTCCACCATGCGGTCCGAGGTTCCTATTAC
>JAFWVZ010000089.1 GCA_017523605.1 Bacillota bacterium
ACATACAGCGCGGTTCGTTCGTAGCTATAGTAGGAAGCAACGGTTCCGGCAAGTCCACGCTTGCAAAGCACATGAACGCTCTGCTGCTGCCTACGTCCGGAAGCGTCCTTATAGAGGGCGTGGATACGGTCACGGCTTCGGACGAAGCCCCCTGGGAGATACGCAAGAAGATAGGAATGGTCTTCCAGAACCCGGACAACCAGCTGGTGTCTTCCATCGTAGAGGACGACGTTGCGTTCGGCCCGGAGAACATAGGCATGCCTCCGGAAGAGATACGCCGTAGGGTGGACGAGTCCCTTAAGATGGTGGACATGTACGAGCACCGCAAGAAAGGCCCGCATCTGCTGTCCGGCGGACAGAAGCAGCGCGTCGCCATAGCGGGCGTTGTAGCCATGGATCCGGACTGCGTGGTGTTCGATGAGCCCACGGCAATGCTGGATCCCAGAGGACGCAGGGAGATAATGGCTATAATCCGCAAGCTCCACGACCAGGGCGATACCGTAATACTGATCACACACTTCATGGAAGAAGCCGCGGAGGCGGAACGCATTATAGTAATGGACCACGGCAAGGTAGCCGCGGACGGAGCTCCGGAGGAAATATTCTCCAAGGAGGATCTGGGCGTGCTTAACGTGCCGTTTGCGGTAAGCCTTTCGGCAAAGCTGCGTGAGAGCGGATTCGACATACCCGCAGGAACAGTAACAGAAGAAAAACTCGCGGAGTTTTTATGCAGATAAACGTAGAGAACCTAAGCAAAACTTTCAGTCCCGGAATGCCTTACGAGACCAGAGCCTTAAGCAATATCAACTGCGAGATAGGCGACGGCGAGTTCGTGGCTATAATAGGTCACACCGGCTCCGGCAAGACCACGCTGGTCCAGCACATAGCCGGACTGGTGCAGCCGGACGAGGGCAGGGTGGTAGCCACCCTTAAGGACGGGACTCAGACGGTAATAAGCGAAAAGGGCAAGGCCGCCTTTGCGGTAAGACGCAGGGTCGGCATAGTTTTCCAATACCCGGAATACCAGCTCTTCGAGGAGACCGTGCTTAAGGACGTGTGCTTCGGCCCCAAGAACCAGGGGCTGGATCAGGCAGCGCAGGAGGAAAGGGCGCGCGACGCTCTTCGCCTTGTAGGCCTGGATCCGGACGCTGTGGGAGAGTCTTCTCCGTTCGAACTTTCCGGAGGCCAGAAGCGCAGGGTAGCCATCGCCGGAGTCCTTGCGGTGGATCCGGAGATGCTCATCCTGGACGAGCCTACGGCAGGTCTGGACCCCAAGGGCCACGATGACATACTGGAGATGATAGACCGCATAAGGGCCGAAAGATCGCTCTCCATAGTGCTCGTATCGCACAACATGGACGACGTAGCCAAGTACGCGGACAAGGTGATCGTTATGAACAGCGGCACCGTAGTAATGGAGGGTACGCCGGAGTACGTATACTGCGAAAGAGGCAGCGAGCTTAAGGAGATAGGTCTGGATCTTCCGGCAGGCCCGGCGTTCCTGGAAAAGCTCAGGGAAGGCGGTCTGGATGTGGACATCCGCAGACTCACCTTCGAGGAAACGGCCGAAGAGATAGTAAAAGCGCTGAACAAAAAAGCCGGAAAGTGATCCCGGCATCAGGGTATAAATGGCAGTAAGAGACATTACATTAGGACAGTATTATCCCGGAGATTCCAGCATCCACAGGCTGGATCCCAGAGTAAAGATCGTATGCGCACTCGTATATCTGGTGTCGCTTTTTGTGGTAAAGTCTTTCTGGGCTTTCGGTCTTTGCATACTGTTCCTTGCCGCTGTAATAATCCTGTCCGGAGTTCCGTTCAGGTTCATTTCCAAGGGTCTTAAGCCGGTGGTGTTCCTGATAATCATCACCATGCTCATAAACATCCTGTTCGTCAGGACAGGCGATCCAATTTTAACGATCGGCAAGTTCTACATCACAAACGAAGGCGTATACAGGGCACTGTTCATGGGCCTTAGGCTGGTGCTTCTGATCTTCGGATCGTCCATGCTAACACTTACCACCAAGCCCATAGAGCTTACGGACGGCATGGAAAAACTGCTGTCCCCGCTGTCCAGGATAGGTCTTCCGGCGCACGAGCTTGCCATGATGATGACCATAGCTCTGCGTTTCATACCTACGCTTCTGGACGAGACCGACAAGATAATGAAGGCCCAGACTGCAAGAGGCGCGGATTTCGAGAACGGCAACCTTAAGGAGAAGGCCAAGGCCCTTATCCCGCTGCTGGTGCCTCTGTTCGTATCCGCGTTCCGCATTGCCGGCGACCTGGCCATGGCCATGGAAGCCCGCTGCTACCACGGAGGCAAAGGCCGCACCAGACTCCACCAGATGAAGCTCGGAAAGGTGGACGCCCGGGGCATAATAATCATGGCCGTATACCTTGGGCTGGTAATAGCTTCAAGGTACGTAAACTTCTTCTAGCAGAAGCAATGCGTAGCCGGCAGCAATGAAGGGCGCGAACGGTATCTCGGTCCTGGCGCCGGCCTTCCTGAATATAAGAAGGGCCGCCGCAGCCGCACCGGACAGAAGTCCCGAGGCAGCAAGCAGGCGGAAGCAGTCCAAAGCTCCCAGCATCAGAGCCAGTATGCTGAGGAGCTTTATGTCTCCCATGCCTATGGGAACAGGGCTTTTCAAGACGATGCACAAAGCCCGCAGGGCAAGATAGACAGCCCATACGCAGGCTGCAGCCGAAGCGTTCTGCATAAGCGTGTCCGGTGGCGTGCATATTACGGCAGTCCCCAGAAGCAGAACGCACGGCAGGGTGGGGATCTCCAGTCTGGCCGCGTCGTAAACGGCCGTTGCAGTAAGCGCTGATAAACAAAAAAGACGAAACATGCTGCCTCCTTAAGGCAATGATCCGTCAGTCCGATACTACCGCAGGCAGGTACCAATGTCAACACCGGAAGAAAGAAAAAGAACAGGCACGTCGCGCACGGACGTGGACATGACGCAGGGAAGCATTTACAGGCACATCCTGATGTTTGCTCTGCCTCTTCTTGTCGGAAACTTCTTCCAGCAGCTCTACAACACCGTCGATACCTGGGTCCTGGGCAATTATGTAAGCAAGGAAGCTTTTGCCGCGGTCGGCACCATAGCGCCGGTCTTCAACCTGGTCGTAAACACGTTCATAGGACTCTCGAACGGAGCGGGCGTGGTCATCTCCCAGTATTACGGCGCCGGAAACGTAAAGCAGGTTAGGCGATCCGTCCATACGTCAATGGTGATGGCAGCTATCGCCTCCGTGTTCTTTACAGTCTTCGGGCTCACCATGAAGGATACTCTCATCGGGTTCATGAAGCCCAGCCCCGAGATGCTGCCGCACGCCCGGGAGTACATAGGGATAATATTCTGCTTCCTTACGTTCCAGATCTTCTACAACGTAGCATCATCCATACTCAGGGCAGTGGGCGATTCCAGAAGACCTTTCTATTTTCTGATCGTAGCGTGCGTTACGAACATCATCCTGGACCTTTTCTTTGTGCTTAAGCTGGACATGGGAGTAAAGGGCGTAGCCTATGCAACGGTCATCGCGCAGGGCCTTTCCGCAGCTCTCGCGGTATACACGCTGTTTACGATAGACTCGTGCGTAAAGCTGTCGCTCAAGGAGCTCTGCTTCGACATTCCCATCATAAAAAAGGTGCTTAAGATAGGCATACCCGGAGCGATCCAGGTCGCCATGGTCAACTTCTCCAACCTGTTCGTTACTTCGTACATAAACTATTTCGGAACGGACTTTTCCAGCGGTTACAGTGCGTATTTCAAGTCCGAGCTCATATTATTCATGCCGCAGCAGTCAATATCGCTGGCTACCACCACATTCGTGGGGCAGAACTTCGGCGCCGGCAACATGGAACGGGCAAAGCAAGGCGTTAGGGCGTCCATGGTGCTATGCCTTATACCTACGGTCGTGCTCGGAGCGCTGATGATGGTATTCGCCCCGGAGATAACCGCTTTCTTTAACAGCGACCCGGCAGTAATGGCTTACGGCGCGGTGTGCATAAGGTTCATAACGCCGTTCTATCTCATTCACATACTCATAATGATCCATACCGCTGCGCTCAGAGGGACGGGAGACACTCTGGTCCCGATGATAATAATGGTCGGATGCTTCGTCTTCCTGCGCCAGATCTATCTGTACGTGATGACGAATTACATCGTAAACACTCCTGTTTCCGTGCTGGCCAGCTATCCGGCAGGATGGGTCGTGGGAACGGTCCTGAATGCGGTCAGATACAAACGCATGGATTTTTCAGCAAGATTTGCCAAACTGCGGGATTAGTAGTATAATCAAATATAATTGGGATAATATTGAGCATCGTTGCATAAAGGGGGAACCATGCTTAAGAAGATCAGGGATTTCATCTACGATATAAACGACATATTCGTAGCCATAATAATACTTCTGGCGGCGGCCGGAATAATAATCTGGAGATCCACGGCAATAATGGCTTATCCGGATTATCTGGCTGCTAAGAATCCGCCGTCCAACTCCGCAAACGTGGATTTCAGCGGCATAGATCTTACGCCGGAAAACGTTGAGAACATTACTCAGAACTTAGAGATAATAGATCCGGTGGATCCGGACCCGAACGCGCAGACGGATCCCAACCAGGGCGGCACGGAAGATCCGAACGCACCGGCCGATCCCACCCAGGGCGGCACGGAAGACCCGAATGCTCCTGCCGGTCCCAGCCAGGGCGGCACGGAAGATCCGAATGCTCCTGCCGGTCCCAACCAGGGCGGTACGGAAGATCCGAACGCGCCTGCCGATCCCAACCAGGGCGGAGAGCAGCAGCCCCAGACCGGCACCGTAACGGCTACGATCTTTGTCGACACTTGGGGAAACGGGGAAAGGTGGCCTAAGATCGCCGATAAACTGGCTCAGGCAGGTCTTATACCAAAAGAAGAGACCGATGAATTTGTAGAAACGGTAAATAAGCTAGGCTATGCCGGAAAGCTTCAGCCCGGAACCTATGAACTTACAAATACATCCTACGAGGATATGATCAAGGTCATTTGCCGTATCAAATGATAAAACCATTGATCCCAACGGCTGCATGATTTGTATCGCAGTTGAAATAATCAAGAGCATCACACAATGAGAAAAGACAAAGAACAACTCAATAACGGGGCAGCGCCGGAAAAGAAGAAGTTCATGAAGTCCGTCGCGTCCTGGTTCGTAGAGGAAGAAGACGATCAGGAACCGGACGTACCTCAGGATCAGGACTATTCAGAAGTTCCTGAGTATGCGCCGGAAGCGGATCAGCCTGCTTACGAAGCCGCTGCGCACACTGCTCCGGCAGCTTACGAAGCCGCTCAGGAGGCCGCAGAAGAGCCTCAGCCGCGCGAAAAAGCCAAAAAGGATAAGAAGTCCAAGGGCAAGAAAAAAAGCGCTGAAAACGGCGCTGACAAGCCGGAGAAGAAAAGACGCAGGATCCCCGGAATACTCATATTCCTGATCATAATCGTCGTCATCGCAGCCGCTATGTACATCCACATTACTACGGACATCCACGACAAGAACACGGAGAACCGCGGCACGGTAATAGGCAGCGCTTACTGCTACTACATAGAAAGCAAGGATCAGGTCGTTAAATACAGCACCAGCAGCGGACCCAAGGTTGTTAAGAACACGGACGAGGAGTTCGAAAAGCTGATGAGCAAGCTCAATCCCGCGGACCGTTCTGCCGAAAGGTACGAATACGCGGACGAAGTTGCCGCCGTGATCGGCGCCGGATTCGACAAGTCCAGCTACCAGTTCATAGATTACGCAAGCAAGTGCGTGCTCTTCTCGTACCCGAACAAAGGCGTTCCCGCGCTGTGGCTCTACAACGAAAAGTACGGCACTGCCGAGCCTGTCGTAACAGGCGCCAACATCCGCGGCATAGCCTTCGGAAACTTCATAATCTACGCAAGGGACGACGACCAGAACAAGACTGTGTGCTACAGAGTAAGCACCAGCTACAGCGGACAGATCCTGTCCGTGGACGAGTTCCGCACGGTATCCAAGAGTCCTGTAACGTTCTGGTCCTCCACCTTCTGGGATCTTGTAAGAGGTCTGGTAAGAGGCCTTAAGGCTTCCACCGACAGCAGGTAGGATGCCCGCCGGATCAAAAGCAAATAAATGAATGGCCCCGCGTTTTACCGCGGGGCCTTGTTTTACAACAAAGCCCCGGAGCATAAGCGCCGGGGCTTTTTGTTTTGTCTTATCGGCGGTCCGTCGGCTCAGCCTTACAGCTTTACGCAGCCCTTGCCGATATTCTTTTCGCTCTTCTTGTCGAAGAGTATTATGCCGTCTCCGTAGATCTGGTAATCGATCTGCGAGTTCAGGTCGTAGTCCACGCTTCCGAACTCCACGGAAGTAAGCATCGTTCCGTCCGGAGCTTCAAGTTTTACCGTGGTCTCCATGCCTGCGGGCAGGGTAGCGTAGACCTTGGCTTTATGTGATCCGCTCTTAAGACGCAGGAACTCCGGCCTTACTCCCAGAACGGCGTTGGCCTCGCCTTCCGCAAGTTCTCCCAGAGGATCCTTGCTTTCGAATACCATCTTGCTTCCGAGGGCATCAAGCTCCGCGTGGGTGTCATCTACCTTCCTGGCGGTCGCCTGGATGAAGTTCATGGTCGGGTTTCCTACGAAGTCCGCGGTAAACAGGTTAGCCGGGTCTTTGTAGACGGTCAGCGGCGGATCGTACTGCTGCATTATTCCTGTCTTCATGAGGCATACCCTTGTAGCCAGAGTCATAGCTTCCAGCTGGTCGTGGGTAACGTATACGAAGGTGGAATCCGTGTCCGCGTGCAGACGCTTAAGCTCCGTCCTCATCTCCAGACGCAGCTTGGCGTCCAGGTTGGAAAGAGGCTCGTCCATGAACAGTACCTTGGGTTTTGGAGCCAGGGTCCTTGCTATGGCTACACGCTGCTGCTGTCCGCCGGAGAGCTCGCTGGGATAGCGCTTCTCAAACTGCTCTATCTTGAGCATCGCCAGCATCTCGTCCACTCTCTTTCGTATGTCTTCCTTGGACCATTTAAGGTTCTCAAGTCCGAAGGCTATGTTCTGGTATACGGTCATGTGCGGCCACAGAGCATAGTTCTGGAAGAGGAATCCTATGTCTCTCTTGCCCGGGGAGATGTTTATGCCTTTTGCGGCATCGAATACTACAGTGTCGCCTATGGTTATGCGCCCCTCGGTAGGGGTCTCGAGACCCGCGATCATTCGCAGAGTAGTCGTCTTTCCGCAGCCGGAAGGGCCGAGAAGGGTTATGAACTCTCTGTCTTCTATGACCATATTCAGGTCTTCTACCGCTACGAATTTCTCGAAGCGTTTCGTTACATGTTCAAGTACTATCTTCGGCATCTTAGTTTCCTCCTACGCCCTTGTCTATGCTGGCGCCCGTCAGTTTGTTGACTATGAACTGGATCACGAGCACCACAACTATGATCAGCAGGTTGATGGCGTTAGCCGACTGCGTGAGTCCCGTTCTGCTATACTCCTGGAGCACCGTGGTAGCAAGCGCGGTGTACGTGGGGATGAGCAGTACGAACAGGGACATCTCTCTCATGCAGGAGATGAACGGCAGCAGATAGCCGCTGATGAAGCTTGATTTCTGGATGGGGAAAAGGATCCTTGTCATGCGCTTGCCCCAGGGAACGTCCATCATTACAGCCGCTTCCTCTATCTCTCCGGAAAGCTGCATCATGGCGCTGGTTCCGGTCCTGGATGCGAACGGCATGAACTTGATGGCTCCCACTATGAACAGCAGGAGATAGGATCCGTTGAGCCATTTGAACCCTTCCGTGTAGGACAGGGCAAGGTATACGGCGCCGAAGCTCATGGACGGTATCAGGTAGGGGAAGAAAGCGATGTTTGAGACCATTCCGGCCAGCTTGCTTCCTCTCTTCTTTGCCACCGCGTAGCCTATCAGCAGACCGAAGGTGCCTGCGGCGAACGCTACGCATATGGACAGAAGCACGCTTCTTCCCAGAGCCTTCCAGAGTATGGTGCTTCTGAGTATTCCTATGGTATCGCCCTTGGCGCTGCCTTCGAACGGTTCTGCGGACAGCCAGTACTTAAGCGAGAAGGTGGACCAGTCGCCGGATACTTCGCAGAGGCTTTCCGTGGCGAAGGATACCAGCGGCATGATGGCGAAGAACGCTACGATCACTACCAGGATTATGGCTATCACAGCGCGCGCCTTGCCCAGTTTTACCAGCGATACCTGGCCGGACTTTCCGGTTACCGTGGTAAATGATTTTCTCTTTCCTGTAACTCTGCTGTTGAGCGTGAGTATTATTATGGAGAAGATCATCAGGACGATCGCGACCACGTAGCCCTGGCCCTTGGTGAATCCGCTGTTTACGAGGCTGCGCATCTGGACGGATATGGATACGAAGCTGTTTCCGCTGGAGATGCTGCTCTTGTTCAGGAAGAACGGTACGGTGAAGCTGGATATGCTGCTGGAGAATACCAGAAGTACCGTGGATATCAGCGCGGGAAGCACTATCGGGAGCGTTACCTTGCGCAGTATCTTGAAGCGGCTCGCCTTAAGCACCGTAGCGGCTTCTTCCAGGTTGGCGTCCATGTTTCGGAGTATGCCGCCTATGAGTATGTAAGCGAACGGCGCGTAGTGCAGGCCCAGAGCCCATGCGCACGGAGCGAAGCCGTAGACCATGGATTCCGGAACGCATATTCCCGTTACGCTCTGAAGTATTCCCATGCCGGCGTTTATCTGCGTGTTCTTGAAGAAGTTCTCCCAGAACATGGCCATCGCCCAGCTGGGCATTATGTAAGGAAATACAAAGACTGTAGATATGAATTTCTTAAATGGTAAGTCGGACCGCGTTATGAACCAGGCCACTATGCCTCCGAACAGGACCGCAATGGCGCAGGCGTACAAGGCCATTAAAGCGGATTGTCCCAGAGGCCTCCAGAATACCGTCTTTGCGTAATCGTATTCCTTGCTGAAAAGGAGCTCCCACCAGTGGTGGGCGGTAATGTCGCCGTTCTTTACTCCGCCGCCCACGTACATGGCTTCCTGGCTTCCGTTGATCGAGAACGAGCCCAGAAGAAGCGTGATCAGGGGCAGTACTACCGCAGCAAGAAGTATGATGAAAAAGATGACTGTTATTACGTTAGCCGGTTTGGAGAAATAGGCTTTTATGCGGTTTCCGGAGCTTTTCGTTTTAGTTTCCATATAAATTAGCTCCTGTCTTTGCCAAACAGGGGAGGGAAAAGTCTCCCTCCCCTGCGATAGGTTAGTTTAAGCTGCCGCGGTAAAAACTTACTGACCGAGCTGCTGCTTTATGAACTTCTGAGCTTCGCTGTAAGCGGATCCGATGTAGTCCACGTCCTCTACGAGGCAGGTCTTGACCCAGCTGTCGAGCGGCTTGTCGTTGTCTATGGGCTTGTTGTTTACGTTAGCAGAGTAGTATCCGTACTGTCCGCCCCAGCCGGCCTTGAATCCTTCCTCGGAGAGGAGGTAGCGGATGAACAGACAGGAGGTGTACGGAAGCTTGGCGGTCTTCGGGATGAGGGTCCACATGTTGTAAACGAATCCGCTGAATCCCTCTACGTCCGCGTTCCAGCCGGCTCCGGTAAGGTCTTCGATGCTGGGTTTGGTCTCAAGGCCAAGGTAATCCTTAAGTTTTGCAAGGCCTGCGAAAACGATCCTGCCGTCATCGGCATAGCCTACGATATTCTTGACCTCGCTGGTGTCGGAGCTGTGCCAGTAAGCTACGTTCTTGGTGAACTCAGCCAGGAACTGATAGCCTATGTTCTTGTAAGCCGGGTCGGCAACATAGTCCTTGCCGAAGTAGCTCTTGTAAGCCTTGGTGAGTCTGTCCACGGCGTCGGGGCTGGTCATCATGATGAAGAAGTTCATGTTGATGTCCTCGCCGAGCGGGCTCTGAACGGATGCGTTCTTAAGGCCCTTGAGGGTGGCTCCGTCCGCTCCGGTCAGCTGCCATACGTTCTGGAGCTGATCCTTGCCGACCTTGGTGTTGTTCCAGAGGAATACCTTGTTGAAGGTAACGCCTACCTGGGGATCGGTGGTTCCGGGGTTGAACTTGAAGCCGTCTCCGGACGGGGTGTAGCTGAGCAGGAAGCCTGCGTCCAGCATGTTGAACTTAAGGAACGCAGCGTCCTGGATCATTACGAAGTCCGCTACGTACTGGTCTGCCTTGGCTGCAGCGTCCAGAACAGGCTGATACTCGGAGCCCTTCCTGGAGTTGTAGACGATCTTGTCCGCAGCCCAGGTGTACTTCTTCATGAATGCTTCCGCTACCTTCTTTACACCGGAGGTAAGGGAGTCTGCGTTGAAGACGGTCTTGGCGTCTGCCGCGACTGCTGCCTCAAGCTCTGCCTTGGCTGCTGCTTCCAGCTCTGCCTCGGACATCTTTTCTGCTGCTGCGATCTTCTCGGCCACGGTCTTCGGCTCTGCCGGTGCCGTATTGTTGTTTGCCGGGGTGGTGTTTCCGCCGCCGCATGCCGCGAGGCCGAATACCATTACCAGTGCAAGAACAACAGCTAATACTTTCTTGATGTTCTTCATAGTTTTCTCCTTTTTATAAAAGCTTTGATTGGTAACTATTTTAACGGATCCCGTCCGTTTAAACCGTTGGAACTGTCTTTGTACTTCAGCTTTTACCGGCTGAGGCGCTATGCTTTGCCG
The DNA here is from genome assembly GCA_017523605.1 of Bacillota bacterium. Taxonomy (GTDB): domain Bacteria; phylum Bacillota; class Clostridia; order Peptostreptococcales; family Anaerovoracaceae; genus RUG13409. The sequence goes on from JAFWVZ010000089.1 coordinate 10,684, forward strand.
GCGCTTCCGAATACATCCGTTATGCGGGCAGCGACCATGTCGGCGACCGCCTTCTGAGCGGGTGCCAGGAAGGTGCGTCCGTCGAACTTGGATGGGTTCTCCGCGAGCTGCCTGCGTATCTCTCCGAACCAGCAGACGCGGATGTCCGTTCCGACGTTGATCTTGCAGACTGCCATGGACGCGGCTTTTCTGAGCATCTCGCCCGGGATGCCTATGGCCTGGGCCAGGTTGCCGCCGTACTGGTTGAAGATGGCCAGCCTGTCCTGGGGAACGGAGGAGGCTCCGTGCAGCACCAGCGGGAATCCGGGCAGCTTTTCCTGGATCTCTTCCAGGATGTCGAAGCGAAGCTGGGGATTCTGGCCCGGCTTGAACTTGTATGCCCCGTGGGCGGTCCCTATCGCTATGGCAAGGCTGTCTATGTCGGTGCTGCCCACGAACTCCACTACGTCGGCAGGGTGGGTGAACGCGCCGTACTTGTCGTCTACGTTTATGTCGTCTTCTATACCGGCAATGGCTCCGAGCTCGCTCTCCACCACTACGCCGCGGGCGTGGGCGTAGTCAACTACGTCCCTGGTTATCTCGATGTTCTTTTTGAACTCGTAGGAGGACGCGTCGATCATTACGGAGGTGAATCCGTAGTCGACGCAGGCCTTGCAGATCTCCGCGGACTTGCCGTGGTCCAGATGCAGCGCGATGGGTATGTCCGTGGTCTTTGCCGCGGCCTTAAGCGTGCTTACTGCGTATTCCGGACCGATGAATTTTACCGCGCTCTCGGAAAGGGCCAGGATCAGCGGCGCCTTAACGCTTGCCGCGCCTGCAACGATAGCCTGGATTATATCCATGCTGTCCGCGTTGAAAGCGCCTACCGCGTAGCCGCCTTCGTACGCCTTTTTAAACATTTCCTTTGTTGTTACCAGTGCCATATTAATAGAACTCCTTTATTAGAATATTGTTATTTTACTAACGTTCATTTTACTATTATTCCTATAATAAAGTCAATAATAGGGCATTCTTTTAAGGAGTAAAAAAAGGGCCTGCGCGGATCGCTCCGGCGGGCCCTGAATATCTTGCAGTATGCTGTGTTTTCCGGCGTTTTCGTCATACATCCTTGCGGCGTATTATCGCAAATCCGGCGGCGTAGTTGATGACTGTAAGCGCTCCGTACACGGCAAGCAGTACAGCTGTCGGAATGGTGTTGTTTACAGTGGTAAGCACACCGGAGTCCATGGTGTGCGCTATGTCCGGGTCCACCGCGGTCTGCTTAAAGATGTTCATCAGGATCGCCGGGAGCTCCAGCTGTGCAGAGGTTCCTTTGATCCCTCCGAAGAAGTCCGTGCACCATCTGAACATGCTTCCGAAGTGGTAGTTCAGGTCCAGGAAGCTTACCTTGTCCAGTCCGGCGCCGCCCCGCAGCGACAGCACCAGACGCACCACCAGCGGCAGCACCAGCACTACTATCATGACCAGCAGCATGGGCAGAAGGGCGATGACGCGCTTTTTGGCCACGCAGCTGAGCAGCACGGACAGCGAGCTGAAGAACAGCGTCACCATAAGTCCGTAGATAAGGTAGGCCGGGAAGTACGACAGCAGAGCCTTGAATATGTTGCCGTCGTAGTTTCCGCAGAGGTAGTTCATTACATACATTGCGCTGAGAGACATCACCATAAGGATCAGCGCTCCGATAAGCATTCCCAGCACCTTGCCCAGAAGTATGGACATGCGGCTGTTAGGCTTGGACACGAGTATGCGGAATGTGCCTTCGTGCACCTCTCCCGCGATAAGTCCCGTGCCTACCGCGCTTACTATCACCATAAGCATGGCGCCGCAGATCAGGAAGAATACAGCCGTGTGCTGCTCTATCAGCCTTGAGTTAAGATAGTTGGAAAAAGCAGGAACGTTGTCCACGATGCTCGATCTGCCGAGCACCAGCCCGCCCAGAAGACCCGCGGCAAGGCTTATTATAACGGCGCTAAGCCCCAGCGTTCTCTGAAGCGTTCTTTTCAGTATCACTCCCATTTTTTTCTCCTTCCATCATCTGCTTGTAGAGCGAATCAAGCGACAGCACTTCTTCGCTCAGCTTGTTGAGCTGCATCCCGTTGGAGTAGACCAGGCTTACTACGTCCTTCTTAAGGGCGTCCATCTCCTTGGTCGTTATGCGTACTCCTTCTCCTTCGACCGCTTCCGTCTTGTACTTGCCGGAGAGTCCCAGGATCAGTTTTTCGTTGTCGTCGGTGTCCACCCAGAGTATTCCCTGCTTGAACATCTCCTGCGCCTCAGCTATGGGGGCGTTCAGTATCAGCCTGCCGTGGTCTATCATCAGCACGTGGCTTATCACCGTCTCCAGCTCAGTAAGTACGTGAGAGCTTATGAGGACGGTCAGGTGCTCGTCCTGCACCATGCGCCTTACGGTGTCCAGGATCTCCTGTCTGCTGGTGGGATCAAGGTTGGCCGTGGGCTCGTCCAGAAGCAGTATCCTGGGATGGTGTATCATGGCCTGAGCCAGGGACACTTTCTTCTTCATTCCCGTGGAGAACTTGGCGACCTTTCTGTCCTTGTGGTCCCTGAGCTCGAACTGGTCTAAAAGCTCGTCGGTGCGCTTCGCGGATTCCTCGGAGGACAGGCCGGAAAGGCAGCCCATGTACCACAGGTATTCGTAGCATTTCATGTCGGAGTAGAAGCTTGTGAACTCCGGCGAGTAGCCCAGCACCTTGAGCGCTTCAGGGCTTGCCAGCGGGTGCCCGAAGACCGTGCCGTCTCCGGAAGTGGGGAAGAGCGAGCCCATTATCAGGGCCATGGTGGTGCTCTTTCCTGCGCCGTTGGGACCTACTATTCCGTATATCTTGCCGCTTTCCAGCTTAAGGCTTACGTTGTTTACGGCAGTAAAGCTGCCGAACTTCTTGGTTATTCCGTTCAGTTCTATGCAGGATTCGCTCATTTTGCTGCCTCCTTGAATCTTGCGGCTATCCTGGTCTTTCTGAATATTCCGAAGAACAGGCTCGCGATCAGCAGGACTGCGGTAAGCACCACCGGCAGTACCGGGAAGTTCTTCTGCTGATCTATCGCGATGCTGTGGAGCTCCTTATAGACTTTGCCCTGGCCGTCGTCCATGGAAAGGTCTATCTCGTGGTCTCCCTGGATGAGCGGTATGCTTGCGGACGTGTCAGCGCCGCTGTAGACTACCGTGCCGTTGTCTTTGATGGTCATTATGCTGTAGTCCTGGGCGGGCTTCCAGGAAATGTTCAGCATGTGGTCCGCGGAATTCTCCGGAACGGGCTGAGCCAGCTCGAAGCTCTTGTCCGTGTTGAGCTTAAGCAACTCTCCGCCGGGAGTCGTAACTACTATGTCGTCCGCTATCTGGATGGCTTTGTTTGCCGATACTTTATAGGAAGCTACAAGTTTCTGTTCGGAAAGGTCCAGCAGGCTTAGGTCGCTCTGGCCCATTACAGCAGCGTAGCGGTCGCTTCCTTCCACTTTCAGCAGTCCGTTATTGCTGAAGTCGTTGTCTGTGCTGAGCTTTACTTCGCTTGCTGTGCTGAAGTCCTTAGTGCCTATGATTATCAGCTTCTTAAGGAACATGTAGGTCTCGTAGTCCCAGTAGCCCTGGATCTGCGTAATGTCGCCCAGGCCGTCGCCGTCCACGTCGCTCGTGATTATGAACGTCGGCGTATCTTGCAGCGGGTAGAAGGGGATGAGGTAATCCGGATGGTAATCAGCCTTGCCGGTGCCGACTCCGTAGATGATGATCGGTCCCTGACCTTCGTTCTGCTCGCCAATGGCGGACAGGTTGACCAGCTCTTCGCCGGTCTTGCCGTCGTAGATGCAGTACTGCCAGTTGAAGTTCCTGCCGTAGAGCTCGTAGATTCCGTCGCCGTTTATGTCGTATTCCAGCGAAATGAAGCTTTCGCCTTCGCCGGAGATCCCGTCCGGGCAGAGGTCGTAGAGCAGCTGAAGTGTCTTTCCGTTATATACTTTGTAGAGCTGGAATCCCTGAGCGTTCTTTCCTATAAGGACTATCTCGCTTATGCCGTCGGCATCTATGTCTCCGATCAGATCGGAGGTATTCATGGGCTCCAGTTCCTTATTGTTCTCTATGCGTGTGTTGGTCTTTCTGTATTCCACGGAGGCAAAGCCGTAGGACATGCCCAGCCTGGACTCATAGAGCCTGGTCTCCTTGTCGCTGACCACAAGGAAGTCCGGCAGACCGTCGCCGTTGGTGTCGCCCACCTTAAAGCTGCGTCCTTCCGCGTCCACGCCTCCGAAAAGACTGCCGATAACGGTGCGCCTTCTGCTGGAGACGACGTTTTCTCCGCAGAGCAGCTCCGGCTTCTTGTCGCCGTCCAGATCCTTTATCATGTCCAGCTTGTCTGCAATAAGGAAGTATTCGACTTTCTTGCCGTCCACCTTGCCCTCGCCGGTCTTTATCTTGTAGTTGAAGATCTCGCTTCCGTCCTCTCCGGAAAGAATGATGAACCAGCTGGCGTCCGTCTGGCCGTCTTTGTTGTAGCTGTTGACTATGGCCATTACGTCGTTTACGCCGTCGCCGGTGTAGTCGCGGTCCGTACGCTGGAACTCGAAGCCTTTGTTGGTATATTCCGCGTTAAGGACGTATTCCCAGATCTTTTCGTTAAGGCTGGTCCCGTACTTTACGATGCGGTCCTTTATGCCGTTGGAACTGTGGGTGAGGTAGTAGGAATCTCCGGATCTCTCCAGAGCCATTCCATCCTTATCGTAGGCATATTCCAGTGTCTTAAGGTCCTGCGAGGCAAGCAGGCAGCCTGTTCCGAAGAATTCAAGGCGCAGACCGTCTTCGGCGCGGAATATCTCGAATCTGGAGCTTTCTCCGATGACGGGAGATTCTATCTCCTTCTGGTAGATCAGCGCTCCGGTGTAGTCGTAGTAGTTGATGACCGCGCGCTTTTCGCTAACACTGGTAGCGACCGCTACGCAGGGCGTTCCGTCGTAGACCGTAAGGGCGCTCTTCTGGTAGTTTACCGAGTATCCGCCGGATACAGGAAGCGATGCCTCCGCAGTGCGGGTCTCGGTGTTATAGAGGATGATGGCCGCAGTCCAGCTGCTGTCCTGGTACTGCGCGCAGGAATCTGCGTCTCCCTGGTAGCAGTCTATAAGCAGGTACGGTCCGTCCACGTCCGCTATGCGCAGTCCCATGTAGGGCCAGTTATTTATTCCCGTCCGGCGGTATGCGGGCGTGCCGAGGTTGTACTCCAGGTTGTAGCCTATCAGAAGGTTGTCGAAGTACTCTTTTTCCAGAACGTTAAGGTCCGTGCCTTCGCAGCTTCCGGATACAGGATCTATGGCAAAGACTTGGCCGTCCTCGGAAGTGGCGTAGATCATGCCGTTCATGAAGACAAGATCCCACATGTTCATTTCCGCGTCCAGTGTCTTCTTCAGCCAGTCTATGTTCAGCTGACGGATCTCACAGGGATGCCACTCTTTAATTGCGGATCCGTCCGCGCCGCTTAATATCGCGACCGTGTTGCGCTGCATGGTGTACGCGAAGTCCTCGGCGGAATCTCCGTCGATGTCGCCTACGCTTATGGCTTTCCAGATGTTGTCCGCGGCGGTGTGTGTCCAGATAGTCTCAAGAGTCTTTCCGTCCGCCTTTACGATGCTGTAGTCGTAAACGATGAGTGCGTTTCCGTCAGCGGCTGTAAGCAGCTGCTGCACGAAGCTGTTTGCGTCGGTAAAGCCTATGTTCTCGTCGTAGCCGCTGTGTGTAATGTGCATGTCGGCAAGGACCTTTCCGTCCTTTCCGCTTACTGTCATTACCTGGGCGCTGTGGTCCGGAGCGTCCTGATAAGTAAGGAATTCCGGATATCCGTCGCCGTCCGCGTCGGGGAGCACGGCAAGCTTCTTTACGGCAAAGTTGGTGCCCAGATGCTTTACGCCTGCCTCCGATACTACGGAGATGCCGGAGCTTCCGTAGTAGACTCTGGCATTCTGTCCCTCGTAGAGCAGTTCGACGCTTCGTCCCTCGTTGTCTATGCTCACTGCGTCGCTCAGCGGCTGTATGCTTCTTTCCATTGCAAATGCAGGAAGCGCCGCGGAAACGACCAGCAGGGCGCAGAGGAAGAACGCCGTCAGTTTCTTGATCATGTATGGTTTCCCCTTTCTTGTGCGGCAGACATGCTACCGCGATCTTATGCCATGATAATATACGCCGAAAGTGACATCGGCGTGACTCTGTAGATATAGACGAATAAAAAACAGAAAAGTTTCAGGAACGCTGCAGTTATTTTGCGGTTTGCGGAATGATCCTGGCGGAGCGGTCACCTGCCGACCAGCTTCTCCATGGCAAGTTTATAACCTTCGAAGCCAAGACCTTTTATCTGCGCGACGCAGCAGGGGGCGGTATAGGATATCCTTCGGTATTCCTCGCGCGCGTCCGTATCGGAGATGTGGACCTCCACGGCGGGCAGGGGACGGACGGATCTAAGCGCGTCGGCTATCGCAATGCTTGTGTGGGTGTAGGCGCCGGGATTGATGACTATGCCTCCGAAGCCTTCGAAATATGCCTGCTGTATCCAGTCTATGATCTGTCCCTCGTGGTTGGACTGAAGGCAGACGGCCTCGGCGCCAAGCTGCCGGGCGCTGTTTTCTATGAACGCGACAAGCTCGGCGTAGCTGCCGCTGCCGTAGATCTCTTTTTCCCTTATGCCGAGCATGTTGAGGCTCGGACCGTTGATGACCATTATCTTCATAGTTAGTCCTTTGTTTTTGCGCCGAGTTGTTTACCGGCCTGCATCCTCAGCGCGCCTTACAACAGTTTCTTCAGCTGTCCGAAGAAGCCGGGAAAACTTTTGCTTACCGCGCCTGCGCCTTCCATTGTAACGGGCTTTTCCGCGGTGATAGCCAGGACTGCAAGCGCCATCACTATCCTGTGGTCTGCGCATCCGCTTACGCTGACGCCGCCCTTTACAGCGGTCCTGCCTGTAACATATACTGCATCCTCGTCCGAACGGATGCTGCATCCGAGTTTCTTCAGCTGCTGCTCCATGTTTGCTATGCGGTCCGATTCCTTAAAGCGAAGACGTTTTGTACCGCGGAATACTGAAGTGCCTTCGGCCTGGGTCGCCGCCGCAAACAGCAGCGGTCCCAGATCAGGGCAGTCGGAGATGTCCGCTTCTATGGCCTTCAGACCGGATGGCGTTTTAAAAGCTCTCAGCAGATCCAGTATCGCTCTGTCCGCCTGAAGCGAATCATAGTTGAGCCCTCTTACCTGCGCTTCTTTTCCGCAGAGCGTGGCTGCCGCCAGAAGGGGAGCCGCAGAGGACCAGTCCGCTTCCACGTCGATGTTAAAAGGCATGTAACGCTGTCTTCCGGGCACGCGGATGCCGGTGACCGAGCCGTTGTCCCTGCGCAGTTCCGCTTTGATGCCGGCCAGGGACAGAACGCTTAATGTAAGCTCCACATAAGGCGCGGACTTTAGGGGCGTAGTAAGCATTATCTCCGAGTCTGCGTCCAGAGTCGTAAGCACGAACAGAAGTCCGCTTACGAACTGCGAGGAGACATCCCCGGGCAAAGTGTAAGTTCCGGGCTTAAGTCTGCCTTGCACGGCGATGTAAGCCCCGGTGTTTACAAAAGAACGGCCGTCTTCGTTGTAGATCTTTTCGTACGGTCCCTGCGGACGCTCCGTAAGCCTTCCTCTTCCGTTGAAAAGGCAGCGCTTTCCGCTCTGCGTAAACAGCGGGATGAGGAATCTGAGAGCCGCCGCGGACTCTCCGCAGTCTACGGGTCCCAAAGGTAGTCCGTTCGCATCCGGCGCACCGGCTGCAGCATCCGGGACCGCAAAACTTTCGTCCGCCGGGTGGATGCCGCTGAGGAACTGTCCGGAGCCTCGTACAAGCACAGGATCTCCGCTGTCGTCCACCCAGGCGCCAAGCTGCCTTACGGCATCTGTCACTACCTGCGTGTCGTCGCAGCGTGAAAGACCGCGTATTTCAGAACAGCCGTCCGCCAGGGCAGCCGCTATGAGGGCTCTTTGCGATATGGATTTGCTCGAGGGTACCTCGAAAACTATGCTCATATCTCTCTTCCTACGGCCTTCGACACCAGGCGGGCCTTTTCCATAAGCTCTGCGAAACGCTCGGGTCTAATGGACTGCGTACCGTCGCTGACAGCCGCGTCCGGGTCGTCGTGGACTTCAATAAGAAGGCCGTCCGCTCCCGCGGCTATGGCAGCCAGGCTTACAGCCTCCACGTATTTCCAGTTTCCGGTGGCGTGGGACGGATCCACCACTATGGGAAGGTGAGTCTTTTCCTTTATTATCGGCACCACGGCAAGATCCATGGTGTTTCTTGTTGCGTATTCGAAGGTGCGTATGCCTCGCTCGCAGAGGATGACGTTGGGGTTTCCGCCGGCGAGCACATATTCCGCGGCCATTATCCATTCGTCTATGGTGGCTCCGGCTCCGCGCTTTAAGAGCACAGGCTTGCTGGTGCGTCCCACGGCCTTCAGCAGCGCGAAGTTCTGCATGTTCCTTGCGCCTATCTGGATGATGTCTACGTTTTCAACGAACAGGTCTACGTCTTTTTCGCTTACCAGTTCGGAGATCACGGGCATGCTGTTCGCGCGGCCGGCGTCCTTAAGCCAGCCTATGCCTTCCGGACCTATTCCCTGGAAAGAGTAGGGCGACGTGCGCGGCTTGTATGACCCGCCTCTGAGCACGGATGCTCCCGCGGCTCTTACCTTTCCGGCGATGCGCTGTATGCTTTCCGCGGATTCCACGGCGCACGGG